>JAEZLB010000304.1 GCA_023435945.1 Pseudomonadota bacterium
AATCGCGCCCAGGACTGGAATGGCTTTGTGGATGCCGTGCGCGATTTCCATGCGCCGCAGCAGAACATGCATTACGCCGACCGCGAGGGCAATCTCGGGTTCATCGCTCCCGGAAGAATACCGCTACGTCATAAAAAAAATGACTTGATGGGGCTGGCGCCAGCGCCGGGCTGGGAAGCCGGTTACGACTGGCAGGGTTTCATTCCTTTCGACGAGTTACCCCGGCTTTACAACCCCCGTTCTGGCCGCACTGTCTCTGCCAATGAAAAAATCGTTGACGACGATTATCCGCATTACCTGAGCAGCGACTGGGCCTTGCCATACCGGTCGCATCGTATCCAGAGTTTATAGAACGACGATTTGCCTCATACGGTGGAAAGATTTGCCCATATGCAGGCGGACCATCTTTCATTGGCGGCGCGCGACTTGCTGCCCCTGCTGCGGGCTGCCAAGCCCGCTTCGCCCCGTGCCCGGCACGCACTGGCCCTGCTGTCACGCTGGGGGGGCAGCATGGATGCCGACGCAGTGGAACCGCTGATCTACAACGCATGGGTGCGTGAAATAACCTGGCTGATGTTCGAGGATGAGCTCGGAGAGGCCCTGCTGCAAGATTACTGGGAATTGCGCAATGTTTTCCTGCCCATGCTGAATGTGCTGAAAGATGTGAACGGGCAAAGCCGCTGGTGCGGCCGCCATGTGGCCGGCACACGGGAAGATTGTGCCCAACTGCTGACGGACTCGCTGGAAGCGGCACTGGAAGACCTGGAGCGGCGTTATGGTGCCGATATGGCGAAATGGGCATGGGGGAAAGCCCATGCAGCGCGTTCCGAGCACCGGCCTCTGGGCAGGCAGGTCTTGCTGTCGCGCTTGTTCGATATACGCGTTCCCACGCCCGGCGACAATTACACCATTAATGTGGGGCGTCACAGCCTGGCTAATGAGGCCGAGCCTTTTACCAACCGCCATGCCGCCAGCCTGCGTGCTATTTACGATTTGTCTGACCTGGAGAATTCCCGTTTCATGCATTCAACCGGCCAGTCCGGTCATCTGATGTCTTCGCACTATCGCGATTTCTCCGGGCGCTGGGCCGCAGTGGAATATTTTATGATTCCCATGGAGCGGCGCCGCGCCGAGCAGAACAGCCTGGGGACGCTGACGCTTGTACCGGCACAGTGACGGATGAGATCAGCCGGGAATCACCGGTTTGACACGTGCAGCCGCTTCCTTGGCACGCTGGCGGGCTGTTTCCACATCGGCTGCCGTAGCCAGGGCCACACCCATGCGGCGGCGTGCAAACGATTCCGGCTTGCCGAACAGGCGGATGTCGGTGCCGGGCACGGCGAGTGCCTGTGCGACGCCATCGAAGGCAATGCCCCTGGCATCGTGCTGGCCATAAATGACAGCCGACGCACCCGGTACTTTCAGGCTGGCATCGACCGGCAAGCCGAGTATGGCTTTCGCATGTAGTTCGAATTCGCTCTGATGCTGGCTGGCCATGGTCACCATGCCGGTATCGTGAGGACGCGGACTAACTTCCGAGAACCAGACCTGGTCGCCCTTGACGAATAGTTCGACGCCGAAGACACCCAGACCACCCAGGTTGTCGGTTACCTTTTTCGCGATATCGCGTGCTGCTGCCAAGGCTTTGTCCGACATAGGATGTGGTTGCCAGGATTCCACGTAATCGCCCTGGACCTGGATATGGCCGATGGGATCGCAGAAATGCGTGATGACCTGCCCGTCGGGACCTAGCGCGCGTACCGTCAGTTGCGTGATTTCATAATCGAAGTCGATAAAGCCTTCTGCGATCACACGACCCGCATCCACGCGTCCGCCTGTTGCCGCATGTTCCCATGCAGCTTGTACCTGGTCGGCACTGTCCAACTTGGATTGGCCCTTGCCCGACGAGGACATGACCGGCTTGACCATGCAAGGAAATCCCACTGTGGCGCAAGCAGATTGTAATTCTTCCAGTGTGTCGGCGAACTGGTAAGGCGAAGTCGGCAAACCGAGCTCCTCGGCAGCCAGGCGCCTGATGCCTTCACGGTCCATGGTCAGCCAGGCTGCGCGCGCGGTAGGAACGACCGTCACGACACCGGCATTTTCCAGCTCCATCAGTTTGGCCGTGGCAATCGCCTCGATCTCCGGCACGATTAACTGGGGTTTTTCTTTTTCAATCAGGGCCTGCAGCGCATTGCCATCAGTCATATCGATCACGTGGCTGCGATGCGCGACCTGATGGCCCGGTGCATCCGGGTAACGGTCTACCGCGATGACCTCTACGCCGAGGCGCTGCAATGCAATAATGACCTCTTTACCCAGTTCGCCGCAGCCCAGCAGCATTACTTTGGTGGCGGAGGAGGAAAGGGGAGTTCCCAGGCGAAACGGTGCGGAAGTCATGACAGAAAAATGAAAAAAGAGTAGGGAGGCGTATAGCAATACTGGCCGATTTGTCGCAAGTATAAAGGATGGAAGGGCCATGCTGCGAGCTTTGACGCGCCCATTGAATCTGACCGGCAGGCAAGAACGATGGCGCGAAATCGCTTCGCTTACAATAACGCTCTTTGCAGCACCGCTTTCAGGGAGAGGATAGGACAATGAATGCGCCAATCGAAACGCCGTTCTTAAAGGCGCTCGGTATTGAATTTGTTTCCATGGGCGAAGGCCAGGCGGAAATCGCGCTGGAGTTAAAGGAGATGCACATGAACAGCTGGCAGGTCACGCATGGTGGTGTCACCATGACCTTGCTGGATGTGGTGATGTCGATGGCGGGCCGCTCTCTGCAGCCGGAGGCCAAAGGCGGGGTAACGGTGGAAATGAAAACCAGCTTTCTGCAGCCGGGTGGCATGCCGGGTGCCAGGCTGGTGGCGAAGGGCAAGGTATTTCATCGTTCGACCACCATGTGTTTCTGCGAAGGCGAGTTATGGGAAGGCGAACGCCTGGTGGCCAAGGCCATGGGTACCTTCAAATATCTGAAGCGCCTGCGTGGCGCAGACAAGGCTGAGTCCTGATGAATACCTTTCGTCGCATCGTTCTTGCGTCGCGCCCCCAGGGCAAACTGAAGCAAGAAAACCTGCGCCTGGAACAAGCGGTATTGCCCAGCCTGAACGAGGGCGACGTGGCTGTGCGCAATCATTATCTCTCCATCGATCCCTACATGCGCACGCGCATGGATGATGGCCCCAGTTATGCGCCGCCACAAGCGCTGGATGCGGTGATGATCGGAGCAACGGCAGGTGAGGTAACGGCTTCGCGCCATCCCGACTTTCAGCCCGGCGACAAGGTGGTCGGCATGCTGGGTTGGTGCGAACAAGGTATCGCAGCGGGCAAGTCATTACGCAAGGTCGACAATAGCCGGATTCCCCTGCAGACGTATCTTGGCGCCGCCGGCATGCCCGGTATTACCGCCTGGTACGGCGTCACGCAGATTCTGCAGCCTAAGGCAGGGGAGACGGTACTGGTGTCAGCTGCAACTGGGGCGGTAGGAAGTATCGCTGCCCAACTGGCAAAACAAAATGGCTGCCGCGTGATCGGCATTGCCGGCGGTCCGGAAAAATGTGCGCATGCGGTCGAAGTGCTGGGGCTGGATGCCTGCATCGACTATCGTCAGCCGGATTTGCGCCGTGCTTTGCCGCAGGCAGCTCCGAATGGCGTTGATGCGGTGTTCGAGAACGTGGGCGGTGACTGTCTCGATGCGGCGATTGCCCATGCCCGTCCGAATGCGCGCATTGCCTTGTGCGGAACGATTGCAGGATACGAAGGCCAGCCGCTGGCAATTAACGAGGTGCGTAACCTGGTGTCGATGCGCATCCGGCTTCAGGGCTTTCTGATTACCGATCATCTGGATCTCTGGCCGCGAGCGATTAATGAGTTGGTGCACATGATTGCGACGGGAAAACTGCGTTACAGCGAGTCGGTCGCACAAGGCCTGGATGCGGCGCCACAGGCACTCATTGATGTGCTGTACGGCCACAAACTGGGCAAGCAACTGGTGAAGCTGATCTAGCAGGGGTTTTTAATGCGGAGGCATGGCTGATAAAAATAAAATAGGCTAATGGGAGTGATGGGTTTCTTTCGAATCAGAAAGAACTCGCTCTAAGACGGCGGCGCTCCAGCAATGAGGTCATGAGGTAATAGCCCCATATGATCATCGCAGCAATGCCCGACCAGCTGGCAAACGCCAGTCCGAACAGGAGTATGGATGCGACAACCAGGCACAGAGCTGTGGCGCACGAGATATTGGTGACGGCGCTATAAAGTTGTAGGCGCGTGTTTTCATCTGGACCGCATTCGAGTCTGCTGGCGGATTGCATTTGTTTCCAGGCGCTATAGTGTTTGGCTGCGCGATAAAACATGCCCACAGCTATGACAAGCATGGAAATGAACAGCATCCATGCAAAAGCAATTTCGATGTAGGAAAACATGGAAGTTCCTTGTTGGAGTTTCACCTTCCGCGCGGGGCGGAAGGTGAAACTGCGAGGCCGTTATTTATGGATGTTCATGCTTAGTGAACCGGGACGGTAGGGCCCTGCGGTACCTGGGCGCCGCTGCCGCTGCCGGCTCTTCCACGTGGCGTCCGGATATCCTCCACCAGATGCTGAATGTGTTCAGGACAAGGCTTGGTGACTTTCAGCACGGCGAAGGCCACGACGACGTTGATCACCATACCGATGACGCCTATGCCTTCCGGCGAGATGTTGAACCACCATTCGCTATCCGGTACTTTTGTCGCGCCAAAAATGACGTCACGCTTGAAGTACAGGATATAAGCCATCGTGAAGATCAGACCGCTGAGCATACCGGCAATGGCGCCTTCCTTGTTCATGGTCTTGCTGAAGATGCCCAGCATGATGGTTGGGAACAAGGATGCCGCCGCAAGCCCGAAGGCAAACGCCACAACTTGAGCTACGAAGCCTGGTGGATTAAAGCCAAGATAACCGGCAACCAGCACTGCGACACCAGCAGCAATCCGGCCCGCGGCAAGTTCTCCTTTCTCCGAAAGATTCGGCATCAGTATGTTCTTCAGCAAGTCATGGGAAATAGCGGCTGAAATGACCAGGAGCAAACCTGCTGCTGTGGAGAGCGCGGCTGCAATGCCGCCTGCAGCAATCAGTGCAATCACCCAATTAGGCAGTCCCGCCACTTCCGGGTTCGCAAGCACCATGATGTCGCGGTCCACAGTAAGCTCATTACCTTTCCATCCCGCTTCTGTGGCCCGTTTCGCGAACTCGGGATTCTTGGAAGCATCGTTGTAATACTGGATGCGTCCATCACCATTCTTATCTTCGAACTTGATCAGCCCGGTGGTTTCCCAGCGTTTCATCCAGTCCGGCCTTTCTTCATAGCGGATATTTGCGTCCGGTGCAAAAGGCTGGCCGCTGATCGTTCCCGGCGAAATGGTGGCATGGAGGTTGTAACGGGCCATGGCACCGACTGCCGGAGCAATGGTGTAAAGGATGGCGATGAACACCAGTGCCCATCCTGCTGAGCGACGGGCATCCGACACTTTGGGAACCGTGAAGAAGCGTACGATGACATGAGGAAGACCCGCAGTGCCAGCCATCAGTGCCAGCGTGATAGCGAAGACATCGATGCGTGGCCGGGCGCCGTCAGTATAGGAAGAGAAACCGAGTTCAGTGACGACCTGATCCACCTTGGCCAGGAACGGAGTGCCATCGGCCACGCTGCCACCCAGGCCCAATTGCGGCAAGGGATTGCCGGTGATCTGCAGCGAGATGAAGATGGCAGGAATCGTATAGGCGGTAATCAGCACGACATACTGGGCTACCTGGGTATAGGTAATGCCCTTCATGCCGCCCAGCACCGCGTAAAAGAATACCAGTCCCATGCCTGCAATCAGACCGGTAGTTATGTCTACCTCCAGGAAGCGCGAGAAGACGATGCCGACGCCACGCATCTGGCCCGCCACATACGTGAAGGAAATGAAGAGCAGGCAGATGATGGCGACCAGACGCGCGCTCTGTGAATAGTAACGGTCTCCTATGAACTGAGGGACCGTGTACTTGCCGAACTTCCGTAGATAGGGGGCGAGCAGCACAGCCAGCAATACATAACCACCGG
>JAEZLB010000317.1 GCA_023435945.1 Pseudomonadota bacterium
CTTCTCCATGAACGCAAAGCCAGCCGCGCGCCCGAGTCGGGCTTCGAGCGTCTCGCGGAATCGCTGCGCACGCTTGATGCCGCCGGTATCCGGCGACGCGACTACGATGTCCTGCGCGGCGGGGCTCGTCAGGAGATGGTCGGCAAATGTCGCCATTGCCTCGAGGCGAATCGTCATGCAGCGAAATGCGTTGTCGAATGCAACTTCATTGTGAACGTCGAGTACGACGACCCGATCGATCCCCACTGCCTCGAACAGCGCAGCGACATAGCGAGTGGATACCGGGTCGTTCGGTTGAGTTCGGCGGTCCTTTCGGGCGTATGCGAGATATGGAACGCAGGCGGTCACTCGCGCGGCGCCCGCGTCCTTCAGGCTTCCGCAGAAGAACAGCAGACGGCACAGCTTGTCATTGGCCGAGGCCTCGTGATCGCCGCACAGGCTCTGAATCACATAGCAGTCCTGTCCCAGCGCGTCTTCAAGCGTCCGCATCTTGTGTTCTCCTGCATCGAACTCGCGTTCTTCGGTCGTGGCGAGCGAGATACCGAGCTGCTGTGCGACGGCGCGAGCGAACGATGCAGAGTGATTCGGACTGAACAGCAGCATTTCATTTCTCCAGGCTGTCGGAGTCTGAAACGTGAGCAGAGGATGACGCTATCGAACAGTCCTTCATGCCCGTGTGCGGATATGAAGGGTGCATTGCAGTGCCCGTATCGATGTGCCGATCGAGCTGCGAGTTCTCCCTGCTGGATTGCGTGGATTGCCTAGCTAAAGCGTGAATGCATGAGCGGTAGGATCGGATGTGCCATTTAACCGCACGAGCTATGCAGACCTTTGCGGGGGAGCAATGTACCAGAACATCCTGGTTCCGGTGGACGGCAGCGAGGCTTCCCGGCTCGCGTTGGCTGAGGCAATCGAATACGCGAAACCCAGCGGGGCGAGATTGCAACTCATGCATGTCCTGGATGAGTTCGTGGTCGTGCCTGCCGTGGATGCGGCGTATATGTCCTCCGCGTACGCAGACACCGTAGCTGCACTGGGCGAATACGGGCGGCAGATTCTTGGTGATGCCGAAGCCATGGTGAAGCAGGCAGGTGTCGAGGTGCAATCTGCGTTTGTCGAAACCATGGGCCATCGGGTGGCCGAACTGATCATCGAGAAGGCCAGGCAGTGGCCGGCGGATCTCATCGTGATGGGTACTCACGGGCGGCGCGGTTTGCGCCGACTCGTCCTGGGAAGCGACGCCGAATGGGTATTGCGTTCCACACCCGTCCCAGTGCTGATGGTTCGCAGCCCCGAGACTGCCGGCTAGACACCGCCCCGGTTTCGGTGCGACAGGACGGGCGCCTCGTGAACAGCCAGCCCATTCTGAGCGCCCGTGCGCTCGCGAAGGTCTATCGCAGCGGTGAGGTGGAGGTTCACGCGCTACGCGGTGTGGACCTGAGCCTCGATGCCGGAGAGATGGTCGTGCTCCTCGGCGCGTCGGGCAGTGGCAAATCGACCTTACTGAACATCCTGGGCGGCTTGGATACGCCGACGAGCGGAGAGGTTCGATTCCTCGATCTGCAGCTCGCAGCGCTGGATGACGCGGGACTCACGCGCTACCGGCGTAATCACGTGGGCTTCGTATTTCAGTTCTACAACCTGATTCCAAGTCTGACGGCTCTCGAGAATGTCGCGCTCGTGACGGAGATCGCGCTGGCCCCAATGTCCGCGCAGGAGTCGCTGCAATTGGTCGGTTTGGGCGAGCGCATGGACCATTTCCCTGCGCAGCTCTCCGGTGGCGAACAGCAACGAGTCGCGATTGCGCGGGCGATCGCGAAGCGGCCTGATCTGTTGCTCTGCGATGAGCCCACCGGCGCGTTGGATAGCCCCACCGGCGTGCTGGTGCTCGAAGCCATCGAGCGCATCCATGAGGAGCTCGGTACGACCACTGCGCTGATCACGCACAACTCGGTGATCGCCAGCATCGCTCATCGCGTGCTGTCGATGCGAGATGGACGGATTCACGCTGAATCGCACAACCCGACGCGCAAGGCTGCACGTGAGCTGTCATGGTGAAGCGAGCCCTGCATCGCAAGCTGTGGCGGGATCTGTGGCGCATGCGCGGACAGGCCCTCGCCATCGGCTTGATCGCGGCCTCGGGCATCGGCGTGCTGATCATGGGACTGTCCACCGTCGAGTCCCTGGAAGAAACCGCGCGCGCCTATTACGAGCGCTATCGATTTGCACACGTCTTTGCGCGCGTGAAACGCGCACCAGAACACATTGCCAAGCAGATCCAGGATCTGCCGGGCGTGCAGAGTGCGCAGACCCGAGTGGTGCAAAGTGCCGTGCTCGAGATTCGCGGGTTCGAGGAGCCCGTGGTGGCACAACTCGTCTCGTTACCGACGGATGGCGCGCCGCATCTGAATGAACTGGCGCTGCGGGAAGGGCGCTTGCCACGTTCCCGCAACACACACGAAGCCGTGATATCCGAACCGTTCGCTCGAGCGCATGGCCTGCATCCGGGTGCGACGATTCGAGCGATGCTGAACGGCAGCTGGCGCGAGCTGATACTCGTCGGCGTCGCGCTCTCGCCGGAGTATGTCTACACGATCGGCCCCGGCGCTCTCATGCCGGACGACGCCAGATTCGGCGTGCTGTGGCTGGACGAGAAAATGCTGCAAGCGGCATTCGATCTCACGGGCGCATTCAATGACGTCAGCGTGACGCTTCTGCGCGGTGCAAGCGCTCAGACGGTCATCGTCGGTATGGATCGCATCCTCGATCGCTATGGGGGCATCGGAGCCTATGCGAGGGCTGATCAGCCCTCGAACTGGTTCCTGATGAACGAGATCGCGCAGCTCCGCACGATGTCGACGATCCTGCCGAGCGTCTTCATGCTCGTGGCCGCCTTCCTGACGAACATGGTGCTCGCGCGCCTGATTGCGATCGAAAGAAGCGAGATCGGGCTGCTGAAGGCGTTCGGCTACACTCATCGTGAGATTGCTGTGCACTACGCACAGTTCGTCCTGGCGATCGGCGCGCTCGGCGTTTTGCTCGGTTGGATTCTCGGCTACTGGCTGGGCGCCTATCAGACGCGGGTGTACGCACAGTTCTATCACTTTCCCTTTCTGTTGTTTCGTCCGGGCGCGGGATCGTTCGTGGTCGGAGCCGTCGTCGGGCTCGGCGCGGCGCTCGCAGGTGCGCTGAGAGCCGTGCGGGGGGCCGCGAAACTGCCGCCAGCCGAAGCGATGCGGCTGCCGGCACCGCCGATGTTTCACAAGCCGCGCATTGCGCGGTTGCGTTTCGCCCAGCGAATCGAGCATCTGACCCGGATCATCCTGCGGCAGATCGAGCGCTGGCCTCTGCGCTCGGGCACGACCTGCGCCGGCATTGCCATGTCGATTGCAGTGCTCGTACTTTCGATGCAGTGGCTCGATGCCATCGATCGCATGGTCGATGTCTATTTCAGACAGGCGCAATCGCAGCAGGTGACCGTAAGCTTCGTGGAGCCTCGCACGGCGGACGCTGCCCGCGCGCTCGCTCGACTACCCGGGGTGCTGTCCGTCGAGCCGATGCGCATCGTGCCGGCGAGGCTGCGCGCCGGACGACATGAGCGGCGAGAGGCACTGCAAGGTTTGCCCGCACGGCAGGAGTTGTACCGGGTCTATGGCGCTGACGGTCGAGCGCTCGTGCTGCCGAAAGAGGGCGTCATCATCTCCTCGATGCTGGCCAGGCTTCTGGGCGTCGGGCGCGGGGATTCGATCGAGGTCGAAGTCCTCGAGGGCCGTCGCCAAGTCCTTCGCGTGTCGGTTGCGGGCACATTCGAGACCTATATCGGCGCCCCCGCATATATCGAGATCGGCGTGCTTGCCCGGCTGTTGGATGAATCTCCCACGGTGTCGAGCGTGCATCTGCGCGTCGATCGCCTGGAGCAAGCCCGACTGCTGCGTCGGTTGCAGACGCTCCCGGGCATCAGTGGTATCGCCATCAAGGACGCCGCGATTCGGATGTTCGACGAGACGATGGCCAGGACGATGCTGATCTTCGTGTCGTTCTTTGTCGCCTTCTCGTGTGCGCTCGCGTTCGGCGTCACCTATAACGCCGCGAGAATCGCTCTGTCGGAGAGAGGCCGCGAGCTTGCGACCTTGCGTGTGCTTGGATTCACCAGATCCGAGATTTCGTACCTTTTGCTGGGCGAGCTCGCTCTGCTCACGCTGATGGCTCTGCCTCTGGGATGCTTCGTGGGCGGGCTCATCGCGCGCCTGATCGTGCGCGGATTCGAAACGGAGCTCTATCGCGTGCCGTTCATCATCGAGCGCTCGACGTACGGGGCAGCCATTGTGATCGGCGCGCTCGCGACCGCGTTGTCAGCACTGTTCGTCAGGCGGCGGATCGATCGGCTGGATCTCATCGCCGTGCTGAAGACACGCGAGTGATCATGGATCCGGCCCTGCGACGCAGAGCGCTCTTCTGGACGCCCGCGGTCGCCGCGTTTGCGCTGGCGCTCGTCTGGCTGTTCAAGCCGCAGCCGATCGCTGTGGACCTGGCGACTGTGCGGCGGGGTCCGCTGCAAGTCACGGTCAGCGATGAAGGCGAAACGCGAGTCCGCGACATGTTCGTCGTATCGGCATCCATCACGGGCCTGATGCGGAGAGTCGAGCTCGAGCCAGGAGACAAGGTCGTGGCGAACGAGACCATCATCGCCCGGCTCGAGCCATCGGTGCCGATGTTCCTGGACGAGCGGGCGGCGGCTGAGGCGAGCGCCGGAGTTGATGCGGCTGCCGCAGCGCGGAGTCTCGCCGAAGCGCAGCTTCGCCACGCCGAGGCGGAGCGCGACTTTGCCGAATCGGAGCTGAGGCGTCTGCGTGCACTCGCAAGTCGCGAGACGATCTCCGAGAACGATCTGGATTCTGCGTCGCGGCGCGCGAAGACGGCTGTGGCGGCGGTTGAAGAGGCAAAGGCTGCCGTCAGGATGCGCGAGTCGGAGTTCAATCAGGCGCATGCCCGACTGTTGAATCCGGGACAGGCCAAACGTTCAGCGAAGGATTGCGATTGCGTCCTGGTGTACTCGCCGGTGTCCGGATCAGTCCTGCGCGTGTTGCAGGAGAGCGAAGGCATCGTTTCAGCGGGGACACCGATCATCGAGATGGGGGATCCGCGGAGCCTCGAAGTCGAGGTGGACCTGCTTTCGGAAGAAGCCGTTCGCGTCAGGCCCGGGCAACGGGCACTGATCGAAGGGTGGGGTGGGCAGGCTCCGCTGGAGGGTGTTGTTCGGCGTGTCGAGCCCTTCGGCTTCACGAAAGTGTCGGCCCTCGGTATCGAGGAGCAGCGGGTCAACGTGATCATCGATCTGACGAGCGCCTATGAGCAGTGGCAATCGCTGGGTCATGGGTATCGGGTCGAGCCGCACATCATCGTGTGGGAGTCGCGGGACGAGATCGTGGCGCCGCTCTCGGCTCTTTTTCGCGACGGTGAAAGTTGGGCGGTCTTCGTCAGTAACGGCGGGCGTGCATCGCTGCGTCATGTGCAGATCGGGCAGGAGAATGGTGTGTACGCGCAAATCATGGAGGGTATTACTCCGGGGGAACGCATCGTGCTGCATCCCAACGATCGAGTATCTGACGGTGTACGCATCGAGGAGCGCAGTTCGCAAGCGACCTAGCGGCGACTCGAATCGTCATCCGAATCCACAGAAGTGTCGTGCATCTGCAGTGACGAGATGCCGCTGATCATCGATCCGCAGGATCATCGCCGTGCATGTGCCTCTCCTGCTCGGCTCACCGCAGGGACTCGTTCGTCGATCGTGTGAGTAGCTCGGTCACTTCTGCGTCGCTGGTTTGAGCGAAGTCCTCATACCATTGGGCAACGGCGCTGAAAGAGGAGGGCGTGCTCAGGCACACGACCTGGTCCGCTTCCCTGGACAACAATTCGCACGCGCTGACGGATGCGACGGGAAGTGCGACGACGACCTCCTTCGCCTCGAGCTTTCGTGCGGCACGCACCGCCGCGAGCATGCTGGCGCCGGTCGCCGCGCCATCATCCACGAGCAGCACGATCTGGTCTTTCAGCGTGAGTGGCGGGCGCGTACCCCGGTAGGCCTTCTCGCGTCGATCCAGTTCGATGTGCTCTGCTGCTTGCGCGTGCTCGATCGCTCCCGGATCTCTGAACCATGCGAGGAGCTCTTCATTGATCACCGTGACACCGCCAGAGGCGATAGCCCCGATGGCAAGCTCCGGCTGTCCAGGCGCGCCGATCTTGCGAACGATCATCACGTCCAGTGGAGCATGAATCGCCCGTGCGATCTCGAAAGCTACGGGAACGCCGCCGCGTGGCAAGCCGAGTACAGCGATGTCGGGCTGGTTGCGGTACTTGCACAGGAGCCCTGCCAACTCGCGTCCAGCGCTGACTCGGTTTGCAAACGGTTTCATCGCGTCCGTCCTGAATGCGCTCTCAGTGGCTATTTATATGCCCGTCTGCGCGCGTGGGATTGAGGGACTATTCGGATCGCACTCAGGTTGTCCCCTCACCCCACGTGACGCCGCAGTGATGCTGCAGTGCTGCATCGAGAATCGCACTCGCTGGTGCTGACGCTGCCGGTAGGAGTTCGAACACGCAGATGTCCGACGGGTGCGAGAGACTCGATATGCACGCGCCTTTCTGCCAACGACGAGTCGAACGCAAGCCAACTACGTACTGCTTCGGGGAGCTTCCACGCTGCCAGCCTTGTACGGCAGGCGCCTATCTTCTGCACTCGAGAGGAATGTTCTATGTACAAGCGCATTCTCGTGCCGTTCGATGGCAGTCCTGCCTCGACGCAAGGTTTGAAGGAGGCATTGCGACTGGCGAAGGCCTCTGGCGCGACGCTACGCGTCATCTACGTGGTCAATGAATTCGTTCTGGATCCGGGCTATTCCTCTGGGGGTTACTGCGAGTCGTTCATCGAAGCCTTTCGCGCGACGGGTGCCCAAGTGCTCGCGCAAGCCGAGGCATTGGCGCGCGCGGCATCGGTGGAGTGTCAGGTCGAGTTGAAAGAAACGATCGGCGGTAACGTGCCAGAGCTCATTCTCCAAGCCGCACGTGAGTGGCATCCAGATCTCATCGTGATGGGAACCCACGGCCGCCGCGGCATGAAACGGGCAATGCTGGGGAGCGATGCCGAGATGGTCCTGCGCGGCGCTCCCGTGCCTGTGTTGCTCGTGCGCGGTGAAGCGCAGGTGGCGGCATGAGCATTGAAGTCAGAATGAACAGATGAACCCGGGAGTAGGGGTGCGCCGATGTGCGTCGCGCTAGCGACGATTGGGGGTTCGTGCGAGCCGTCCCTCTCGAATGCCCTGAAAGCCCACATTCAACGCAACATTGCAGAAGCACGACGCATTGCCCGCACATCCGGATTGTCGAACGAAGAGATTCACGCCGCTCGTAAGTCGATCAAGCGTGCGCGCTCGACTCTGCGCTTGATGAGGGCGGAAATGCCGCGGGAATCGTTCGAGCAGCTGCAGCTTGCGTTTACAGCACTTGCACATTCGTTCACATCGGCGCGTGATGCGGCCGTGATGCGCGATCGATTGCTCGAGTTGGTCGAAGAGAACGCCCAACTGTCGACGGCGAGCGCCGTCTCGCTTGCGGAGATGCTCGAGCTCAAGCAGCAGCAAGCGCTGGAGGAAATGTCTGCTCCCAGTGCACGTCGCGAGGTGGAGCGCCTCGCAGACGCCCTTCAACACCGTTTGGAGTGCGTGCGATTCGATCAGGATGACTGGGAGTTGCTCGCTTGCGGTTTGAAGCGGATCTATCGAGTGGGGCGCCGGCGCTTTCGCGCCTTGAAGAAGGGATCCGACGACGACAGCGTGCATCGCTGCCGGAAGGCCGCCAAGGACCTCATGTACTCATTGCAGTCTCTGACACCCATTGCGGTCGGAAAGATCAGTCGCACTGTGCGTCAGCTGCATCGATTGACGGACGATCTCGGCGAAGATCACGACCTCGCGCTGCTCGATAGCGCGCTACGGGACGTCGGTGACCGCCAGCAATCGAAGCTACGCAAGGCGATCAAACGGCGCCGCGCCAAACTTCAACGTCGAGCACGTCATGCAGGCCGTCGCTTGTACGAGCGCAAGCCCAGGCGCTACTTGCGTCATCTTGGTCTGCGGCGGAAGGAGTGGATCGCTGTTCACGAACGGCTCATGCGTGACCGGCTCGCGCCTGAAGGCGAAGCGGCGTAACCCAGGACTGGGCTCGATGCGCGGTATTGATTTCTGGACCCACAAAAGTGGGTGGCGGAGAGACAGGGATTCGAACCCTGGAACACCCGTGAAGATGTTACTGGAATTCCAGTCCAGCGCCTTCGACCACTCGGCCATC
>JAEZLB010000345.1 GCA_023435945.1 Pseudomonadota bacterium
TACCGATTCCGGTCAGCACCGCGCAGGCCCGGGCGCGCCAGTGATGGCCGTCGTCACGCGCCGCCTGCGAGGTGATCCACTGGCTGACACCATTATGCAGCGACGTCTTGCCATCCAGGCTGGCAGCCGCTTTCATGCGCACCCACGGCGTTCCCCTCTGCATGCGCGAAAAGAAGCCTATATTTAACTCATAGGCCTCGCTTTCCAGCACACCGCTGCTTACCGCTATGCCCGCTGCACGCAAGCGCTCCAGGCCCTGCCCTGCCACTAACGGATTGGGATCGGCCATGGCGGCCACCACGCGCCCGATACCTACCTTGATCAGGGCATCGGCACACGGCGGCGTGCGCCCATGATGACTGCAAGGCTCCAGCGTCACGTAAACGCTTGCCCCCCGCACGTCATGCCCGCGTGCCGCAGCATCGCGCAAGGCCTGCACTTCGGCATGCGCCTGACCGGGCGGTTGCGTATGTCCCTCACCGATGACTTTGCCATCCTTGACGATGACACATCCCACGCGTGGATTGGGCGTGGTGATATAAAGGCCCTTGGCCGCCCATTCGAGCGCAAGTGCCATGGCCTGCTGGTCGCTGGTAATGTTCACGGGTGAGTCAGGTCAGAAAGGATGGGGAAATTGGCCGCTATTTTACCAATTTCATGCTTTTGATCAGGGGACCTATGATCGAGACCCTGATTTTTGACGCAATGCTTGAACCACGCTTGAAGGAAAATGGGTTCGGGACAGGCCGGCTTACTGCAGCCAAGAGCGAAGCGCAGGGCGCCTGCTCGCCTCACTCCAACCGGTAACCACTTCTCCCTCTATAACGAACAGTGGCACACTTGTCCCGCCCAGCCGCTTGAATTCGGATTGTGCGTCAAACAACCTGTCGATATCCAGCTCCTGGTATTCAATGCCATGGCGGGAAAATCCGGGTAGTGGCGATAACCAAAGGAAGCCAGTCCCCTCAAAGCCGCCAAGCCCCCCTTCCCGAAAAAGGACGATGATTGTAGCACTGCTGCATGGCTCATCCGGGCGCGATAAGCCCCCTGCGACATCGCCGTGCAAGACAACCTTGTTATAAGCAATTTGACACGACGGACATCGCCAGTCCGGGTTATGGTCGGTCGGCTGACGCTGACGATGGCATTTCGGACAAGCACGTGACATAGCACTCATCCATGCCGCTTAATGCAAGCCAGACCGTACAAGTCAGACCGCCCAGGAAACCAGGAACGATGGCATCGTTAATAGGGAAATAACATTTCTACAAGCTTCCGCCGACATTGAGAGGCACAGCCTGTCTCATTGACCGCATATGCCTTGCTTGCACCTTAACGCCATTAACAGTCGCCTGGCTCGACTCGGGGATTGCACAGACGCGGCCGGCCAGTGAAATTGATGATGATCTTGCGACTTTCCTCGCCCAGGATAAAAGTCCATGAACCTGCGCGTGCCGCCTGACTGCTACTATGGCTTCGCCCATAACCGCTTCCGTTATAGGCGAAATAAAGAGGTCCTGAACCGCTGAACCCATCGAGGATGACCATGTCTTTTGGTATCGGCCCGTGGGAATAAATGATCTCATCGTCACGATCCGCTACCCGGTTTGCATTCCTGTCCTGCATGATGATCCAGCCATTAGCCCAGTCCGATGCCTGGCCGGCGGCAACCAGGTCGATACGTGCTCCGCGCCGGATCGCTTCCGAACGTGCCAGATGAAGTGCGCTGTAGAAATTCCCCACGACAGTGGACATCTGATAACGCTGGATCAGCCGGTTCATGGAGGGCATACCGATAGTCAGAAGAATCATGATGATCAGCATTACGACCAGCACTTCCGGCAGGGTATAAGCTCTTTGATGGCGACGAAAGGCAAGTTGCATAAGGGTTTCACCAGCAGGATTTCCCATTACCGGCGGCCTTGCGCGCCCCCGTACTATCCAGGCTGAGTGTGCCGCACTCCTGATCCTGATAACCCGACTGCACCTTAGGCGTACCTGGCTGCGCAAGCAGCATGATGCATTGTGTCAGGGCATGTCCTTCACAAGCTTCGGCGCGGATCTCGTAAGCGCTGCCCTCTGGTGTACTGCCTGAATGCCAGGAAAAACCCTGAGGATCGGATGCAGAAAAATTCACATACCGGCCATACATTGAATAGTGCCTTTCCTGTTGCTGCATCCCCTTCATCAGCATAGCCCATGCTTCCGCACGCTTGGTACGCTTGATGGAAGACTGATAAGACGGGAATACCAGGGTTACAAGAATACTCAGCAACACCAGTACCGCCATTAATTCGATGAGGCTGAATCCAGGAATTCGCTGTATGTCCTTATTTCTTTTTAATTGCATCACGCAGCTCCTGCCAGTGTGGAATTTCCCGCCAGCTCAAACGGCGGGATCGGTAGTGATACGGCGGATCGTTGTCAGACTCCTTCAGTTCATTGGGTAGCCGGTCGCGGCGATAGACAGCCTGCAGCACTACATACGTGGATTCACGCATGCCAAAACCAATGGCGGTAATCCTGTATACCGCATGAATAGGGTCGGCCTCGCCGGCCGGCTCGCGAGGTAGCGCACTCAACAATTCAATCAGATAACGCGGCGACCGGAATGGCAATGCGCCCTCCCCTGCCGGGAACAATCGTCCGGTATAAGTTCCATAGGCTATGGTTCTTGCGCTGTCTTCCCCGGCATCCAGTAAATTCACTGTCAGCCACACCGGCGGATGACCAGTCAGGGCGGGCAGACACAACCCATGCGACTTCCCTTGCTGTTTCGTACCACAGGCATACACGAAGGCTGCTGGATCAGGAGGCAGGAACAGAGAGGTGCCCTGTTCCCTGTCGATATCCGCCTGTGCATCCCGCAAGGCCGCCTCCGCAGCAAAGAAAGCCGTTCGAAAATCCCTTTCATTGCGCGCTGCCTTTTCTCCTTGCATCGTAATACTGGCTATCGCCGCTCCCAGCAGCATGATGGCCAACAGCAGAATCAACGAAGTCAGTAATGCGGCACCTTGCTGTTCTTGCTGTGGCAAATGATGAGATCGCTCATCCATCGCGATGTAGGGATGCATTACGAAGCGGTATGGTCGCCACAAAAACCTGTCGCAGGCGCTTGCTCGCCGATAAAGGAATGTCCTCCTCACGCACCAGCGTACCCCGGTCGCTTGCACCGTAAAGTGTGGAATAGGATGTGCCGAACAAATGATAGGGGGGAGGAGAACCAGCCTTGTCGATGGGGCGACTGCCTCTAACCAGCAGGGCAATGCGTACCGCAACCACCTTGCTCCAGTAATTGTTCCCGCTTTCATCCTCATCATTATTCAGAGCGGCGTTGAGTTGCCCTATCCGGGACGCATTCACAAACTGGTTCGGCAATCCGCTGCCGTCCGTATCGATGCCATATAAGACCTGGAAAGATTCCACGCCACGCGCTATTCCTTCCGTACGCCAGCTATTCTTGCCTCGATATTTACAGCGCAGCTCGGGTTCACGCTGACTCTCGCCACCCACGAAAAATATGCTCCACCCAGCGTCAGAACCATCCGACTCCTCAACCGCAAAGCCCGCACAATTGAGCATGCTGGCATCGCCTGCGCCAGCAAAGCGTATGGCCAGCACATCGCTTCCATGACTGACGGCAGCAATAGGCTGCTCGATGTTTTCGCTGCTCATGCGCAGGCTTTTGTTATCCAGGCCCAGAACACCTGGAACCGGTATCGAGTCGGACCCGGCCGCCTCCGCTGACCAGTCCATCCAGGAGGCCTGGCGGATCGAACGCACCAGGATAGCCAACGCATAATGTCCGGTCTCCTGCACCGCGATTTTTTCATCCAGCGTGACATAAGTCTGGCGGCTGACTGACAACAAACCGATCGCCGCGAGTATGACCACCAGCCCCAATGCGCTGGCCACCATGAGTTCGACCAGGCTCATGCCACCCTGCATATCCACACGGCGGCTTCCCTTCAACCACCCTCTTTGGTTGCATGAACATTTCATCGGGCTGCGCTCATCACTACAAAGGGCGTATCCTGCTTAGTCAGGCGCGACTTGTCGAACCAGCCCATCTTGATGACCCACGGCGCTTTCTCGCTTGACGCACATTCCCAGCGATAAGCCTGCACTCCTCCATCCCATGGGTTGGTGTCCCGACATATTTTTAGCTGCATATCCGGCAGCTCGATGCGGACACGCTGTATCCATTCCCCCCTAATGAACTGCAGCAAAGCATCCGTATCACAATGCCTGCCATAACAATGCGTCGCCTGGTAAGTACTACCTCCAGCGGTAAGACTTTCCAGCTCACCCAGCGCAGCCTCATCAACCACCTGCAACCATTCGCTCATTTCCGTCGCCAGTTGCTGGGCCAGCGTATGCAAGCTAGATTGATGTGCCATCTGCCACGCGGACAATTGCAGCGCTGCCGCACCAATCACGCCAGCGGATAACACCAGCAGTGCGACCAGTACTTCTAGTAAGGAATGACCGAATGAATCCGGTAAGGAATGAGGGGACATGCCTTGCTCTCCACGTCAGACAAGCTTCAGCACCAGGCTGCAGTCTTGAACGGCGATTGTGTAAAGAGAGCGGGATGAAAACAAGCTGACCAGCCTTGACCGACAGGTCAGGCTAGCGCAGCTGTACAGGAAAAAAGGACGAGGAGATCAGTTGCCGGGTTTGTGTTCAGGCCCGAGTTCGGCAATGACGTCCTGGAATTCCGAGACATCTTCGAAGCTGCGGTACACCGATGCAAACCGGATGTAGGCGATCTTGTCGAGACGCTTTAATTCGCTCATCACCAGTTCGCCTATCTTGCCTGACAGGACTTCACGCTCACCGGACGACAGCAGTTTTTCCTCGATGCGATGCAAGGCAGCATCGAGGGCTTCGGCTGAAACTGGCCGCTTGCGCAGTGCCAGCATCAGGCTGCCACGCAACTTGGAAGGATCGAACTCAGTGCGGCTGCCATTTTTCTTCACGATCACCGGCATCGCCAGTTCAACCCGTTCATAGGTAGTAAAGCGTTTTTCGCACTGGGTGCAGCGACGGCGGCGACGGATGCTATCACCTTCTTCGGAGATACGGGTATCTAGAACTTGCGTGTCGTCATGCTGGCAAAAAGGGCATTTCATGAGGCAATCTACAGTGTAAACGTGACAAGTTCTGAAAGGAGTGCGTGTATGCGCAAGTATAGTGCCGCCTTATAAGATTGGCAACGACAACCACAAAAAGAAACGGCCTTATCCGTTTGGAATAAGGCCGTTGTGTGTTTACTGCGCGTGCCAATACTTACTTGGCGTACACCGGGAATGCATCAGTCAGTTTCTTGACTTCTGCCTTCACGCGTTCAATGGTCGCAGCATCGTGGGGATTATCCAACACATCCGCAATCAAGTGCCCAACCTTGATGGCTTCCGCCTCCTTGAAGCCACGCGTGGTCATGGCGGGACTGCCCAGGCGAATGCCGGAGGTGATCATGGGGCGTTCCGGATCGTTCGGAATGCCGTTCTTGTTGCAGGTGATGTGCGCAGTGCCGAGTATGGCTTCCGCATCCTTGCCGGTCATTTTCTTGGCACGCAAGTCCACCAGCATCAGGTGCGACTGGGTACCGCCGGATACGATGCGCAGGCCGCGCTCGATCAGGGTGCGTGCCAGTGCATCCGCATTCTTGATGACCTGCTGCTGATAGGTTTTGAATTCCGGCGATTGCGCTTCCTTGAATGCCACGGCCTTGGCCGCGATCACGTGCATCAGCGGGCCACCCTGGATGCCGGGGAAGATCGCCGAATTGATGGCCTTCTCATGCTCAGCCTTCATCAGGATCACGCCGCCACGGGGGCCGCGCAAGGACTTGTGGGTGGTCGAGGTCACGAAATCGGCATAAGGAACGGGATTCGGATAAACGCCTGCCGCAATCAGACCGGCATAGTGCGCCATGTCGACCATGAAATAGGCACCCACTTCCTTGGCCACGCGCGCGAAACGCTCGAAATCGATGTGCAGCGAATAAGCGGAAGCACCGGCGATAATCAGCTTGGGCTTGTGTTCGCGCGCCAGGCGTTCCATTTGCTCGTAATCGATTTCTTCCTTGTCGTTCAGGCCATAGGAGACAACATTGAACCACTTGCCGGACATGTTCAGCGACATGCCATGCGTCAGGTGACCGCCTTCTGCCAGCGACATGCCCATGATGGTGTCGCCCGGCTTGAGCATCGCGAAAAATACGCCTTGATTGGCCTGAGAGCCGGAATTAGGCTGCACGTTGGCTGCTTCGGCGCCAAAAATATCTTTCAGCCGCTGAATAGCCAAAGCTTCCACCTTGTCCACGAATTCGCAACCACCGTAATACCGACGACCGGGATAACCCTCGGCGTATTTATTGGTCAACTGCGAACCCTGTGCTTCCATCACGGCCGGCGAAGCGTAGTTCTCGGACGCGATCAGCTCGATATGTTCCTGCTGCCTGTGATTTTCCTGCTGAATGGCCGACCAGAGCTCAGGGTCGACCTTGGCTACGGTGTGATCTTTTGCAAACATTAAAATTCCTTCGATCAGGGTTCAGATATATAAGGATTACTCAGTCTACGGGATGACTTAGACGAGATGCAGCCTCAAACGTGTTCTCCATCTTGGCTGCCCAGGCGCACGGCGATGATATCTCACGCTCCCTGATGGATCACCATCTGGCCAGGTCGACAAGACCTGGCACGTCGCCAGTCACGTGAGAAAAATGGTAGCCTTATTGTAGGCAGCCCCCAGGGTTTCGGCAAGCAGACTTGCCAGCTGGCTGTGCATGCCTGAATTTTCTCACTGTAACCGGCCGCAGGTTGCAACCCCGTTTCTGTAAAAATCAAAGCCCCGCGCAGCGGCGGTGCAATCAGGTAGACTTGCGCTGTTTTGTGTTTTCTCCAACCCATGTCTCTCCCCCATCCCCGTACTGCTGAATCCTGCTTCGCCCTGCTCGACGACAGCCAGGCATCCTCTGGTGCACGGCGCTCGCGCCTTTATACCGGCCATATCGGTACACTGCGCTGCGAGCAGCCGGAACAGATGGAGGCAATGCTGGCACGCATGCAAGAAGCTCTGCGCCAGGGACGCCATGCAGTCGCGCTCTTCTCTTATGAGCTAGGTGAGCGCATGCACGCCATCGCACAACGAAATACGCCCGCATCACCCGCCCAGGTTCTGCTGTTCGAACAATGCACGCAGCTCACGGCGGAACAGGTGGAAATCTGGCTGGCAAGCCAGGCTGGTGCCTCCCAGCCAGCCGGCATAGTCCAGGCCCAGGCTGGGATAGATGAAACCGGATTCATGCAGGCCATCGCCCGCATCCATGATTACATAAAGGCCGGTGATACCTACCAGGTAAATTTCACCTATCGCCTGCACTTTTCGACCTATGGGCCGATTACCGAGCTGTATCGCAAGCTGCGCCAGCGCCAGCCCGTTCCTTACGGCGCACTGATTTCCCTGCCCGAGGGCGGTGCCATTCTGTCCTTGTCGCCTGAACTGTTCCTGCGCCATGACTCCGGCCGCCTGACGGCACAACCGATGAAGGGCACGGCGGCAGCGAATGGTGATGCCAGCCAGGATGCCGAACGAGGCAAGGCGCTATCCCAGGACGAAAAAAACCGCGCGGAAAACGTGATGATTGTCGATCTGCTACGTAACGATCTGGGTCGCATCGCCACCATCGGCTCGGTACAAGTGCCCAAGCTGTTTGAAGTCACGCGCTATGGCAGCGTGCTGCAAATGACCTCCACCATTCTTGCTCAACTGCGTGAGGAGGTGACGCTCCCCCATTTGATGCGTGCGATCTATCCCTGCGGCTCCATTACCGGCGCGCCCAAACGACGCACCATGCAAATCATCCGTGAACTGGAGGCCGAGCCGCGCGGCATCTATACCGGCGCGATCGGCTGGTTCGATGCACCTGCAGAAGATCGGCCGATTGGCGACTTCTGCCTGTCGGTACCGATACGCACACTGGAACTGGGAGCAGCCGATGCAAGCGGGTTGCGTCACGGTGAAATGGGCGTGGGAGCCGGTATCGTGCACGACAGCGTGGCGGAACTGGAATATGCCGAGTGTCACCTGAAAAGCCGCTTCCTGACCGAACTGCCGCATGATTTCGAGCTGTTCGAAACCATGCATGCTACGAAAGAAGCCGGTATCCGCCATCTGGAACGCCACCTGCAGCGTCTGTCGGCCTCCGCCCGATTCTTCGGCTTTACCTGGAATGAAGCATGCCTACGCGACGCACTGCGGCACGCTTCCGATCAGCTTCCGCCCGGCCAACCCCACCGTCTGAGATTGAGCCTGAATCAGGCCGGCCAGGCAACCATACAAGGTGGCTTGCTCTCCCCCTTGCCAGGCCCGGTACGATTGCTGCGCGCCGACCTTCCCATGGATTCCCAGGATCTGTTCCTGCGCCACAAAACCACCGTACGCCACGTCTACGATGCCGCCTGGCGCGCAGCAGAACAGCAGGGCGCTTTTGATGCCTTGTTTTGCAACCAGCACGGCGAGCTTACCGAGGGTGGACGCAGCACCCTTTTTGCCAGACTTAACGGTCAATGGATCACACCGCCGTTGTCGGCAGGTGTGCTGCCGGGCGTGATGCGCTCCGTGCTGCTGGATGACCCGTCCTGGAATGCGAAAGAAGCCCCACTGCGCTGGGAGGATTTGCGGCATGCAGATGACATCGTCGTGTGCAATGCATTGCGCGGCGCGGTGAAAGCCAGAATAGACTGGGAAATGCCGCCCTTACACGTTACCGTCTGAAACAGAATTGCGGGCCGATTGAAGCTTTCCGTTACAATGCCGGAATGGTAAACCACACTCAGGAAACAGCATGATCGTTCTGGTGACAGGCGCCAGTTCCGGTTTCGGTGCCGCTATTACACGCAAATTTGCAGCTCATGGCCACAAGGTCATTGCCGCAGCACGCCGCAAGGAAAGGCTGGACAAATTGGCCGCCGAACTCGGACAGGCCGTTTTACCTTTGCAACTGGATGTCACCAGTCAGGCCTCCATCGACCAGGCCATTGCGTCCCTGCCCGCCGAATGGCGCAATATCGATGTACTGGTCAACAATGCCGGCCTGGCGCTGGGCATTGCTCCTGCGGATCAGGCCTCACTGGAGGACTGGGACACCATGATCGACACCAACTGCAAGGGCTTGGCCCGCATGACGCACAAGTTGTTGCCGGACATGGTGGCACGCCACAGCGGCACCATCATCAATATCGGCTCCCCTGCCGGCTCCTACCCCTACCCGGGCGGCAATACCTATGGTGCCAGCAAGGCGTTCGTCGACCAGTTCACGTTGAACCTGCGAGCCGACCTGGCGGGTACCGGCGTACGGGCAACCGTACTGGCACCCGGCCTGACCGGCGGTACCGAATTCTCCAACGTGCGGTTAAAGGACGATGCCGCTGCGGCGAAGGTTTATGAAGGCAAAGTGCCGCTGAAGCCGGAAGACATTGCCGAAGCCGCCTACTGGATTGCCATGCTGCCGGCACACGTGAATATCAATATTCTCGAAATGATGCCGACATGCCAGGGCTTTGGCCCCATGGTGAACAAGCGCAGCGACGAATCCGTGCGGTAAGAATGGCCCCGGATCCTCTCGCTCAAGTTCACGTCTCAGACTTCAACTGGCCGGTACGCGTCTATTATGAAGACACCGACGCCGGTGGCGTGGTGTTTTATGCCAACTATCTGAAGTTTTTCGAACGTGCCCGCACCCAAAGGCTGCGGGCCCGTGA
>JAEZLB010000367.1 GCA_023435945.1 Pseudomonadota bacterium
GCCCAGGGCTGATTCGTGCTGGCTGCTCCGATGATGATCTTGGTGCGAAGTGAGCCAGTGCCGGCACCAGTGTCCGAACCAACCACCTGCATCGTCTCCCCGAGAACGGGCACTCGCCGCCAGGAAGCGGCGCCGTGATCCGAACACCGTGTCCTCATTGACGGTGCCTGTGGGTGTACGTACTATCGGGAAGCAGAGGGTGGCGGCGCCGTCACGCCTGAGGACGACGTGCTCTCCTGACGAGGAAACCGGAAAGGCGGGGCAGCTTGGCAACGCATCGCATCTATCGGATGAGTTTCTCCAGCGTCTATCCCGCGTACGTCGCGAAGGCCGAGAAGAAGGGACGGACCAGGGCGGAGGTCGACGAGGTCATCCGGTGGCTGACCGGCAACGACCAGGCCGGCCTGGACGCGCAGCTCGAGAAGCAGACGGACTTCGAGACCTTCTTGGCGGAGGCCCCTGAACTGAATCCGTCGCGTGCGCTCATCACGGGCAAAGTGTGCGGCGTTCAGGTGGAAGCCATCGAAGAACCCACCATGCGCGAGATCCGCTACCTGGACAAGCTGGTCGACGAACTGGCCAAGGGGCGGCCGATGGAGAAGATCCTGCGGGCCTGATGATGTCCGTTGTCCCTCGACTCGCCTTAATCACCACCCGCTCCCGCGCACCCATTACGCCCCCTCCTCGACATCGGCTGGGCGGCCAATCCACTCCAGGGCGACACGCATACCTTGATTGCACTTCACCCCTAAGTGCCAGATTGCGCTCAGGGCTGATTCGTTGACGCTGCTCGATTGATTTTCGGTAAGGTTGGCCCACTGGAAGCCCTGGGAGCAGATGGTGGTCTTGCAACTCTGCCTCGATCATGGGCAACTTAGCGCTGTGCAAGTTACTGTGATGACATCGCACGATCTACACCCTTGAGTCACAGGGACAGCCACAGGGTTCTCTGGTATAGAGGGCACGTGTTTAGAAGAAGTAAGTCTTCAGATCCGACCTATGACGGGGATCTGTGGGAATTCGCCGAACTAGAAGAGTGTGACGAATGCAGCGTCACGTTCAGCCATCGGCGTGCAGTCTATGGAGAGAAATGGGAGCTAATGAAGTACTTGGGGAATAACGGATATGAGTTAGTAGGTGTCGCATTTGCAGTTGGTGCAACAGGAGACGATTGCTGGCGATATGTATTCAAGCGACCAAGACAATAACACCTCGAGATATAGACCTCCAGAGGACATTACTACTAGGCACCGCAATCCCGTCGTCGTGACATGCAAGGAATCCTCATATCAGCAGGGAATCTCAATGCCAGGGACGAGAAGCGGCCAGACTCGCGGAAAGTATCGGTCTCGAAGAAGTTCCATGAGTGCAACGATGGTAGAAGGGCCAAACTCTGAGACAAACTGAAATTCGCTCACTTCTGTATCCATGTAATTTGCAAAGCAACCAGACGTCACGCTTGATAGTTCGTCTACATACTGAATCGTTGGGAACTGAATTACATCGCGGGCAGAAATCTCGCACGCACCAGGCGAGTCGGCTGGTTGCACGCATCTCGGGTTAATTTTAGAAGACTTGATATCGTTGATGACGTCGTCATAGAGGCTTTCTCCTATCAGGATCGCCGCCAGGTCACAAAGTGCCGTTGCGAGAAAACTGCCACGAGACCTTTCGATTTGAACAAAGTCGAACGGATAGCCGAGGAGAACCGAAACCTCATCCGATTCGCTCGCTTCAAGCCCTGCCAAGCCCATTCCCTTATCGAAGCGATCACAAAGCCAAACGGTGGCGCGCCTAATGAGATCGAACACTATGGCTGTCTTACCTGCGTCGCGAAGCGCAAGACAGGCAACAACTAGGGCGACGGCATAACGATCACTGAGCGGACGGCCCGTGCCTTGCTCAACAGCGCAAAACTCCTCCAGGAAGTCTGCTATGTCCTGACGAGCATTCGAGTCGTCAGTAGAGAAATATGCAATTCCGGCGATCTCCAAGGCTCTAGAGCAATGCACAGGGTACTGAACAAGTGATACAGAACCTGTTCCGACCAAGTCCTTCGTAGGCTCCCAGATTGTGCGGAACCCACTCAAGTACTGCATCGCTGCTGAATGCAACCCACTTAGCGCTTGCTGATAGGGGCCTGCAAGCTGACCCATGGTGGTTTCATACGAAACTTGGCACAGGACCCGAACTACGGCGAGGCGAACGATCACAGATTCGTATTCGCGTTCGTTGCCGAGTAGTGCTTGGCTTAAGATCTCTGCTTCTAAGGCGGTTCGAAGTAGCTGTCGGTTGAGATCCGATGCTGGTGTCAGCCAAGCCCGCGAATACGGCTCAATTTCACTAGCTGGCAGTCGATCTTGCAGTGCTTGACCATAGTGAACGAAAAAGCTCCCAAACTCCTCGAACTGAGAAGCTGTGGCATGGGCGACTCCACCCAGACCAAAGTCAATGAACAAGTCGATCAGGTTGCTCTTGCTCCAAAACGCGACCGGTCGGCGGCCCTCAGCCGCCAGAGTTGCGTTGAAATTGTCAAGTGAAATACCTGCATTACCTACCAAGTCTCCAGTGGCCACAAGGACAGCCTGATGAGGCAAGTTGTGGTCAAAATTTGCGTGTGAAAGGGGTACGTACAAGGATTCACGTAGTTGCCCCAACACGTCGTCTCTGAAGTCCTTTTGATTGATGTTCCCAGCCTTATTTTGGAATGAGTATTGAACTACTTGCCCATCTTCCATCTTCTTGGCTATGAAATCCTTGCCAAACTCGACAGCCCCGTGCGTCTGATGGACATCAGAGAAGCCCATCGAACTCAGCAGCAACTGGAAGGGAGCGTCTAGCTCACGCTCCCGCAATTGGCTCAGAAAGACGTCTAACGCGTTTCTTAGCATCGAACTCGGCCTTCTTCGCAGCAATGACCGCCTCAAACGTCCGAATCTGATCTTCGGTCGGAACTGGGAGGCATATGGCGTCTCCAAAATCGCCGATCAAACTAATATCGGAAAGAATCGGACTTCCTTCATCATCGAAATCGAGATCAATCATGCGAATGATCTCGATAAAATGGTCAAA
>JAEZLB010000368.1 GCA_023435945.1 Pseudomonadota bacterium
CGGCCATTGTCGTCGCGATAGTCGATTTCGACATAGTCACCTTCCTTCACATCCTCAAAGCGCTTGTATTCATCATCGTAATCCGTTTTGTCGTCTACATAAAAAGCCTCTCCATTAACGACGAAGCTGCGGGTTTTTGCGTCGATTTTTTCTACCTCGCCTTCCACGTCGTCCGCCAGCACGGCAGTTGCCGGGCTGAATAAGAGGACCGTAATGGCAAGGCGGGAAAGGGGCTTCGAGAGTCTATGAGATTTCATGTTTTTCTCCTGTTAAGGCTGGCATGAAGCAGCACACTCTTCCGGGTATCCATGTAGAGAATGAGGATATCGACCAAGGCTTAAAACACAAGTTCAGAAAGCCGGGGTGCAGCGCCTTCCTCCCGGTACGCTATGGTCTTCCCTGAAAGCCGTACATGAGAAATGCCGACACAGGGTATGTGTCGGCAAAGAAAGATAAAGGATGAATGCGGATCAGGTTGCCGGGCAGGCACCGAACTCGCTGGTGAATGCATTGTGCATCCAGTCGGCACGCTGGTTGAGCCAGGTCTTCAGGTAGTCCACTTCTTCTTCGTAGGTTGCGCCGACGAAGTGGTTCCAGATCGGTGTGCCGATAATATCCCATCGTTCGAAATTGCGATCGATGACGGGGCGATCTATGCGGGACACAATCGCGTCTACTTCGTTGGCCAGGCCATCGATGGTGCCGTTTCTCTTCAATGCACACCACTTGGCAAAGACGCGTTCACCAAAGTCGGTATGAGCGAACAGGAGGCTATGCCACACGCCATCGCGTATATACCAGCCGACAGGGGATTCATTGCCGTTGTAATTGATGTTGCCGGCAGCCAGATCGAAATCCCACAGTGGACCGAAGGTCAGTTTGCCATCGCGCTGCTTGTGGAGGAATACGCTGCTGGTGTACTGCTCGCCGCCCATGCCATTTATCCGCGCATCGTTATTCTTCAGTAGCTCTTGCACCAGATAGTAATTCACTGCGGCATCCACATCGAAATAATTCAGATAGCTATTGCCGGTATCAGAAAGCGAGGCTTCAGCCTCATTCAGATAGGTCGTGATGTAGTTGAATTGCGCGTAAGAAGGATGGGCGGGATCATTAACCTCGGCGATTTCATATTCCGGGTCCTTGAAGCAAAAAGGAATGCGCAGCTTGGTTTCCCAGCAAACTTCTTCATCCAGGCGATGATCAACTTCCATAAAATAGCCGCCTGAGATCGTGGCCCGATCGGTATCCTCGTCTTTATCCAGTTCCGCTATGTTGACGCGGTTCGCGCCGGTTTCGACATGCTCGAAGACTTCATAAAGGCCCTGATACTCGCCATTGAAATAGAGTTCGGCAAAGGTGGAGCGGGGCGAATAGGTCAAACCTACTCTCTCTCCCAAGTTCATAGCCAGTTTGCTTCTTACCAGGGTCTTGTCATTGTAGTGGGCGAGCAGATTCCAGTCGCGTTCAGCAGGCATACCCAGCATGGATGCCGCTTCATTGAGTTTCAGGCGGTAAGGCTTCTTTGGAAAACCCCAGGTGGTATTACCGCGTCCACGCACTTGTGTCGGAGCCTGCAACAGCGTTTCGCCGCTGGCGGAAAGCACAGTAACCGTCGCGTTCACATAATCCTCGGTATTCACCACCGGTGCACCGCCTTCCGTAGTGATATAAATGGAGGCGCCTTCTATGACTTGCACGGGAGGACGGCCGTCATTACCGTTGCCATTGCCCGGCGCTGCGGTAATGGGCTGAGAATCATTATTGCTGCTGCCGCAGGCAGCCAGGGCAGCTAGCAGGGCGCCTGCTGCGATCGAACGCATCAAATTGGTCATCATGGAGTGTCGGGAATATCCGTTTACAAAGAACACACTTCATAGACAACAAAAATCTCTTGAGGATTGGTTAGTTGATGTGACTCAGATTGAGACAGGGTAAGGACTGGATGTGAGCTGGAAAAAAATATTGATTCGATTCGGCGCAGCTCATCAAGAAGGATCAGATCAAATGGTAAACAGGGAGGATGAGTGTGAGGTGCAGCACCGATACACTACTTCTCATTCCCTCATTCCTGAGTAGGATGACATTCGATGCGTGACTGAGCTTACTTCAGAATTTTCGTCGCCGGCCACTAATGAAGCCGCCACAAGGCGGCTTCAGATCGGTTCCCCTCCAAGCATGTCGCTGTCGCGAGCGGAGCATAACAAATGCAGGACGGACTTCATGCCGCTTATGTCGCAGAGGCCAGTTCTGCGTTCGGAGTAAGGGAGGGCGGCATGGCGATTGAAGCCTTGCTCACCTGATCCAGCGCGCGGCGCAGTACGCTTGCGCTACGTAATTGAATATCCATGCGGGGTACCGGTATCTGCCCGTCCACGGCCAGTTGCAACAGGCGTGCCTTTAAGGCTTGATAGGCCTGTTCTGCATCTCGCTGTGCCTCTCTTAGGGAAGGCGCCTCTCCCGTTATGGCGGCTTCATTGCACAAACTGAGCAAGGTCCGCGCTGCCGAGAAAAATTTCTCTGACTCCGGTAATTGAATAGCCGGTTCGTGCGCGGTATCCAGGCGAACTGCCGCACTTTCCACGGCAAGTTCGGTCGCTGATTCGTAATACCTGGCTTGCCTCAGTAGCCGCGACAGAATCTCGGACTGATCCTGCAACATGCCGGTACGATTGATCTGCACGATAAAATCGGCGATGGTGGTAGCCAGTCTCGCCACGACAGCCTTGTTGCGCGCAATGCCAGGATCGCGGGCGTCATTCAGGGCTGTCTTGAGAGTGATGATTGCAACGGTGCCCATGTGGCGCACTTCATGTGCCAGAGCCTCAAGCGCGAAGGCAGGGACGGCCTGCACATTCTTGTCGAGGTAACGCGGAACACCTTCGTCGTCGTCCTCACTTTTGAAACGGGCATTAAGAAAGGCTGTCAGCCGATCGGCTAGCGGCCACATGAGAACGAGCCCCAGCACATTAAACATGGAGTGAAACAGGGCCAGCTTGGCAGCCGGCGAGTCTTCGAGGTTCATTGCTTCCTGCAGCCACGTCAGCATTCCCAGCAGCCATGGCAGCGTGATGATCGCCACGACAGCGGTAAGCACATTAAACAGGATGTGCGCGGCAGCGGAACGCTTGGCATTGGCGGTAGCGCCGATGGCAGCGAGCAGGGCAGTCAGCGTGGTGCCGACATTAGCGCCAATGGTGACCGCCGCTGCAGCTTCCAGGCTGATCATTCCTCCCTGGGCTGCAGTCATGGCAACCGCCAGAGTGGCGGCGGAGCTTTGCATCAGTGTGGTCAGGAGTATGCCGATTCCGACCTGGAGCAGCAGATAGGCCATTCCACTGCCTTCCGGCACCTTGAAGTCCGTGGAAAGTCCTGAGAAAGTTTCCTTCAGCATGTCGATGCCTAGGAACAGCAGACCGAAACCCGCGATCGACATACCGACCGCGCCGCGCCGAGTTCCTGTTCCAGTCAGGCGCAGAAACATGCCTATGCCGATGAGCGGCAGCGCCAGGGCTTCGATCTTGAACTTGAGGCTGACCAGAGCCACCAGCCAGCCGGTCATGGTCGATCCGACGTTCGAGCCGAATAGCACCCATAACACTTGCGACAGGTTTAGCAGGCCTGCGTTGACGAAGCCGATCATCGCTACCG
>JAEZLB010000376.1 GCA_023435945.1 Pseudomonadota bacterium
GCGCTGGACCAGGGCCAGTTGCCGGGCCATGCCTTCATTGCCATCCTGGAGCCGGCTGCATGAAAGATGAGCTGCTACTGAAACTGGCACAGGCTGCCGGCATTCAGGTCAATTGGACCGATGCGCTGGGCAACCGACAGCAAACCCATCCTGACAACCTGCGCAGGGTGCTGGAAGCATTGGACTTTCCATGCGCAAATGATGAACAGTGCAAAGCAAGCATGCAGCGCCTGGAACACCTGCAATCGCGCAGCAAGCTGCCGCCATTGCTGACCGCCCGCACCGGTCTGCCGCTGCGCCTGCCGCATGAAACCGCGCTGCATGGGAAGCGCTACCGCATTCATCTGGAACAGGGCGGGCAAATCGAAGGCGTATTTCCCGACGATACCGGCCTGCCACTGGACCTGCCAGGCATTCCGGCATTCGGCTATCATCGCTTGCAGGCCGGCGACCAGGAAACGATGCTGGCCGTGGCGCCAACCCGCGCATTTACCGTCAGCGATGCGCTAGTTGCGGCAGCGCGTGATCCGGATGTGATGGAACATGAACACCTGTGGGGACTGGCTGCGCAACTATACAGCCTGCGCTCGCAAGGCGATGGCGGCATCGGTCACTTCAGCGCCCTGGCCACCCTGGCCCGCTCGGCAGCACGCCATGGCGCTTCTGCATTGGCGATCAGCCCGGTACATGCGATGTTCTCCGCCGACCGCAATCGCTTCAGTCCCTACAGCCCGTCCAGCCGCCTGTTCCTGAACGTACTGCATATCGACCCGGGCGCCGTACTCGGCCCCGAGGCACTGCAGGAGGCCATTCGTGCGGGGGGCCGCACCACGGCGGAACGCATGGCGCAGCTTGAAAAGCTGGACCTCATAGACTGGCCCCAGGCCGCCGACATACGCCTGCGCCTGCTGCGCCAGTTGTACCAGTTATTCCGCCAGCAAGGCCCGAACACCGAATTCGATGCTTTCAAGGCCGATGGGAGCGAGCTGCTGTTCGACCATGCGCGTTATGAAGTCATTTCCTTGCACCGCTCCCATTGCGATTGGCGCGACTGGCAGGATGGATGGCGCAATCCCCGCAGCGCGACCGTCGATGCATTTGCTCATATCAACGCCACCGAAATCGATTTCCATCTTTTCCTGCAATGGCAGGCGGCGCGTGGACTGAAATCGGCGCAGCGGGAAGCGCGCTTCGCAGGCATGCCGATCGGCCTGATCGCCGACCTGGCCATCGGTGCCGATATTGCCGGCAGCCAGGCCTGGAGCCGCCAGGACCAGATGCTGCTGAAGTTGTCGATAGGAGCGCCGCCCGACCTGCTGAATGTGCATGGACAGAACTGGGGCCTGGGCGCACTGTCTCCGTATGCAATGCGCATGCACGGATTCTCCTCTTATGTCGAAATGCTGCGCGCCTCCTTTGCCTGCGCAGGCGGCATACGCATAGACCACGTACTGGGATTAAAACGCCTGTGGCTGGTACCGCAAGACTGCGATGCCACCCAGGGCGCGTATCTCAAGTATCCGCAAGAAGATTTGCTGCGCCTGATTGCGCTGGAATCGTGGCGGCATCATGCCATCGTGATCGGCGAAGACCTGGGCACGGTGCCGTCCGGCTTCTCCGAGCAGATGGCGCATGCCGGTTTGCTGGGCATACGCCTGCTATGGTTCCAGCGAAACGGCAAGCGCTTCCTTGCCCCTGCCGAATGGTCGCCGGGTGCCATCGCGACCACCACGACGCATGATCTGCCGACGGTTGCGGGATGGTGGCAGGGAGTGGATATAGGCTGGCGCAGCAAGCTTGGTCTGCTGAAAGACGGCAACACTGAAAAGAAAGAACTCGCTCAGCGCAAGCAGGACAAAGCCGCGTTGTGGGAAGCCATGATGCAGGCTGAAGCGGCAATGGACAAAGCCGAGGAAGAGACAGTGCACGATGATGCCCCAGAGACTGCATCGCTTCCTGCGCAAGCAGCAAGAAGATTTCCGTCAGAGCCGCCATTGCTTGAAGCGATACGCTTTGTGGGCGCCAGCGCTGCACCGCTTGCCCTGCTTCCCATGGAAGACGCGCTCGGCCTGCCCGAACAACCCAACCTGCCAGGCACCATCGACCAGCATCCCAACTGGCGACGCAGGCTCCCCGGCGAGATCGACGGTATACTCGACGATCCTGACGTTAATCGCAGACTGAACGCCCTGGATCAGTCTCGTCGCCATTGGGGAGAATCAGAATGAGCATGCCGCGCGCTACGGCGAGACTGCAGTTTCACAAGGAATTTACCTTCGATCATGCCTACGATCTGGTCGATTATTACGCACAGCTCGGCATCAGCCATATCTACGCTTCGCCTATCCTGACAGCCAGAGCAGGCTCTACCCATGGTTACGATGTCGTCGATCCCACGGCCATCAATCCCGAACTGGGCGGCGAAAGTGGTTTCCGGCGCTTTGCACAGCGCGTGAAAGATGCCGGCATGGGTATCCTGCTGGACATCGTACCCAATCACATGGGCGTGGGACCGGAGAATCCCTGGTGGCAGCACGTTCTGGAATGGGGCCCCACCAGCCCTTATGCAGCCTGGTTCGACATCAACTGGGAAAGTGCCGACCCGGCACTGCGCAACAAGGTGCTTGCCCCCTTCCTGGGCCAGCCTTACGGCAAGGCACTGGCGGCCGGCGAAATCACGCTCCAGTACGACAAGCAAACGGGCAAGTTCTACATCGATTATTTTGGTAACCGCTTTCCGCTCGCGCCCCACAGCTATAGCGAAATACTGCGCGAATCCGAGACCAGCGACCTGATGTTCGCGGTCACTGCTTTCAACCAGTTGCGCCAGAAAATCGATACCAAGGACCAGGAAAACGCGTTCGAAGTAGCGGTGCAGATGCTGCAGGGTCTGGGGCTGGCCGACAATGGCCGCGAGGCAATCGATTCTGCGCTGTCGGCCTTCTCCGCCGATACACCGGAAGGCCTGGACCTGCTGCACCGCCTGCTGGAAATCCAGCATTACCGCCTGACCTGGTGGCGCAATGCTGCCGAGGAAATCAACTGGCGACGCTTCTTCGAAGTTTCCGACCTCGCCGGGGTGCGCGTGGGCGTCAATGAAGTATTCGAAGCGACGCACAAGAAAATTTTCGAACTCTATCAGGCCGGGCTGATAGACGGTGTGCGCCTGGACCATATCGACGGGCTGGCGCATCCTGCACTGTATTGCCTGAAACTGCGCCAGCGCCTGCAATCGCTGCGCCCGGATCATCGTCCCTACATCATCGTCGAGAAGATTCTCGCTGCCAATGAACATCTGCCATCCGAATGGGGCGTGGATGGGACTACCGGCTATGAATTCATGGACCAGGTCAGCGCCTTGCTGCACGATCCGGCGGGCGAAGCTCCCCTGACCCGCTTGTGGTCCGATATGAGCGGTAACAGCCGCTCTTACGAGGAAGAGGTACGCGCTGCGCGCCGCCAGCTGATTATCGAAAACTTTGCTGGCGAATTCGATGCACTGGCGCGTACGCTCCACGCGATTGCCCGCAGCGACATGACCACCCGCGACTATTCGCTGGCGGCCATCAAGCGCTGCCTGGCCGAACTGCTGATTCATTTCCCCGTGTATCGCACCTATCCGCACCCGCAAGGCCGCAGCGTGGCCGACCAGCATGTGTTCCAGCAGGCCAAGCAAGGCGCGCAATCCGGCCTGCGCCGGGCCGACTGGCCGCTGCTGGATGAACTCGACAACTGGCTGGGCGGTAAACCCGCGCTCAGTTATGCCAATACCGAAGTACGCGCACTATGCCTGCGCGCCACCACGCAATTCCAGCAACTGACGCCCCCGCTGGCAGCCAAGTCGGTCGAGGATACCGCCTTCTATCGCTATGGCCGCCTGCTGTCGCGTAACGAGGTCGGTGCCGAGCCGGATCGTTTTTCGATGTCATCCGGCGATTTCCATCGTGCCTGCGAAGAACGCCTCAAGCGTTTCCCGCATAGCCTGCTGGCGACTGCCACGCACGATCACAAGCGCGGCGAAGATGTGCGCATGCGCCTTGCGGGCATCAGCGAACTGGCTACCGAATGGGATCAGGCGGTACGTCGCTGGATGAGCATCAATGCGCCGCTGAAGAAAGACCTGGGCACGACTGCTGAAGGCTTGCCGCAACCAGCCCCTGGTGCCGCCGATGAAATGATGCTGTACCAGATGCTGGTGGGTGCCTGGCCTGTGGATTTGAAGATGGATGATATCGAAGGTATCAAGGCTTTTGCGGAACGAATCACCCAGTGGCAAACCAAGGCATTACGCGAATCCAAGCGTTCCTCCAGCTGGGTACTGCCGGACGAGGACTATGAAAACGCCTGCCGCGAATTCCTGAGCGGGATACTGGAAAAGCGGGACAAGGATGAAAATTTCCTGCAGGAGCTGCTGCAATGGGTGGAGAAGCTGACGGTACTGGGCGCCGTCAACAGCTTCAGCCAGACCTTGCTGAGACTGACCGTTCCGGGTGTGCCGGATCTCTATCAGGGCACTGAATTTTGGGATCTCAGCCTGGTCGATCCCGATAACCGCCGACCGGTGGACTACGCGGCACGCAAGCAAAGCCTGGCTTCGGCTGACCAAGCCATCCATAATCTCAATGCATGGCGCAGCGGCACGGTAAAGCAGCAGGTGATATGGCATGCTCTCAAATTGCGGCAGCAGCACCCGGATCTGTTTGCACAAGGAAGCTATCAGCCGCTGCAGGCAAGCGGCGCCTGCGCGGCCAACGTATTGGCCTTCGCACGTGAACATGAAGGCAAATCCATGATGACCATTACCTCCCGCCTGACGCATGAGCTGCTGGGGGGCGAAGCGTCGCCCCTTGTTCCTGCCTCGGCATGGAGCGACACGATGGTCCAACTGCCTGGTCCGGACAAGGGAGCATGGATAGACGTACTGACTGGCCGACGCCATGAAGCCAAAGACGGCAAGCTTGCGTTATCCGATCTGCTGTCTGTATTGCCGGTGGCGCTTCTGGAATCGGTAAATTAATTTCTGACACCATGGGTCAGGATGCGGTCCTGACCCAGCAACGCAGCACTTCCGCCACACTCCACGCCTGCGCCATGCAGCCGCGCGGCGCATAAGGCGGCTCCGCATCGAAAATCTCGCTGATGGTACCCAGCCCTGCTTCCTCCAGATGGGCTTCGAATCCCATCAGGAATTTGCGCGCACCTTCCTTGTCATCGGCATGCACTTTAAGCCAGGCATCGATGAATGGCCCTATCAACCAGCCCCATACTGTGCCCTGATGATAAGCGGCATCGCGCGCCACCAGGTCGCCCACATAACTTTGCTTGTAGTCGGGATGACCGGGCGCCAGCGAACGCAAGCCTACCGGCGTCAGCAGGCGGTCATGCACAGTTTCTACCACAGCAGCCCAGCGGTGCTGGTCCAGCACCGGATAATCCAGCGCCACTGCGAAGATCTGGTTCGGCCGACAGGCTGTATCGTCCGGCCCCATGCCATCGACCACGTCATACAGGTACCCTCCCTCCTCGTACCAGAAACGCCGGTTGAATGAGGTTCGCGTTTTCTCGGCATGAGCCAACAACCATTGCGCCGCTTCACTGCCCTGTTCTTCACTGATCCAGTCGTGCAGCAGCATCAGGGCGTTGTACCAGAGTGCATTCAGCTCGACCGCTTTTCCGCGCCGCGGCGTCACCACCCAGTCGCCGACCTTGGCATCCATCCATGTCAGCTGGTAATCCTCCTGTCCCTGGCGCAGCAGGCCATCGTCAGGGTCTATGCCTATGTTGAACCGCGTGCCCGTCAGGTGATGGTCTATGATATCCAGCAGCTTGGGCAGAATGGCACGCAAGGTTTGGCGGTCGTCCGTTGCATTGACGTAACGGTGCAGCGCATGGAAGAACCACAGTGTCGCGTCGGCGGTGTGATAAAGGCCGGTCTTGTCATGCTCAGGAAACATGTTGGGAATCAGGCCGTCTCGCACGTAGTTGGAAAAGGTGCGCAGGATATAGCCCGCCTCGCGATGACGGCCAGTTACAATCGTCAGTCCTTCCAGGCTGATCATGGTGTCGCGACCCCAGTCGGTGAACCAGTGATAACCGGCAATCACGGTTTTCGCCTGGTGGCCGACCGCATGCGCCCGTGCGGTTTCTGCGAGCCGCCCTGCCGGCGTGATGATGAACTGGTCGGCCGCCAGCACCATTTCCGCGGCCATGCCGCTGCGCGCAGACGGATCAGCAATACTGATCAGGTTGCGGCGCCGGGTCAGTTCTGCCTCGTACGCTTGCTCGGGTGTCAAGGCACCCACCACATCCCAGCTTTCGCTGGACGCTACCAGCGTTGCGGCCTTCCCTTCCGACAGCGTTATGCAAAATTTTCCCGGGCTCCAGTGCTCGCCCACCGAGGGATAACCGCGATCCTCTTCCAGCCGGAAAAAGATGTCGTCACGCTGGCGGCGATCGATGGTAAAACTGGCCCGCTCTCCATACATTCTCAGGCGCAGGGGAGGATAGCGACCATCACTATGCAGCTCAAACTGTTCGTCACGCATGGACAGCGTGTAGGCGGATACGAAATTCTGATCAACAGTCGCTTCCTGGGGCCGGAAATGCATGGTGGGACGCAGCTCCAAACGGATGCTGCTATCGCATTTCATCACGCTATAGCTGACATACACCGTATTCTGCCGATGCGGCATCACGATACGCTTTTCCACTATCGTGTCGCCCAACGCATATGTCCAGACCGGCAATCCCATCTCCAGGCGGAATTCTTTCAAGTACCGAAAACCCGGAACGTACATGCGCCGGTCCACCAGCTCCTCTCCTGTCAGCTCCACGACACTGTCGTCCGGCAGAATGAGGCGCGCACCCAGATGGCTGAGCATCACGATGCGCCCCAGCGGAGCAGGCAATGCAGCAACCAGACCGCCGTGATAGCGGCGCGTTACTGCGCCCGCGATGGTGCCGGAAGCGTAACCTCCCAGCCCGTTTGTGACCAGCCATTCCCGTGACAACAAAGGCTCAGGACTTTCATCGGCCCATGAATTACTGGACATGCTTCGGATTACTATGCTTTCCAACATGGGTCGACTCTCCTGATA
>JAEZLB010000005.1 GCA_023435945.1 Pseudomonadota bacterium
GCCCGAAGCGCCGCCCGCCGCCCAATACCACAATAGCCTGCGCCTGACTCGTAGCCGCCGGAGACAAAGGATCGATGTTCGCTTCCAGCGGCGCGACCAGCAAGCGCGAACCTGCGGTCGTACTGAACAATACCAGCATCAGCAACGACATCAGGCACAGGAAAGCGCCCAGGTGCGGCAGCCATCGCCACATCATGAATCCGAACAAGGCCAGCAATACCAGGTTCAGTGGCGGCAGCAGGAGTGCACTGACCGCATTGGTTATCAACCAATCTGCATTAACAGGCGAGAGCTGCGTTAGCGAGTCGAGAATGGAATCGAGCGGCATGACAAGGCGGGCAGAAAAGGATGCGCGCGATTGTACACCGCGTCTTTTTAATGACGTGCACGGTGAGGATGGAAGCGCTTATATGCGACGTCAAAGTGTAAAACCTTTTAAATTGTATGGATTCCCCTATTCAAATTTATATTTTGCCTGTACAATTCGCTCCCTTCAGACGTGGTGACAAACGTCGTCGTAATGGCTAAGTAAGTGGTACCTCAGTAACACACGTGGGTGCTTAGCTCAGTTGGTAGAGCGGCGCCCTTACAAGGCGTAGGTCGGCGGTTCGACCCCGTCAGCACCCACCAAAGAGCCTTACGAAGAAGCAGATTTTGCAGTTTAGGAGCGGTAGTTCAGTTGGTTAGAATACCGGCCTGTCACGCCGGGGGTCGCGGGTTCGAGTCCCGTCCGCTCCGCCAAATAAAAAGCCGGTTGCACAATGCATCCGGCTTTTTTCATTTCAGCTTACTTATTTCAGGCTGCTTATTTTTTGGGCAGGTTGCGGCCTATATAAAAATAAGCCGCCCGCACTCTCCTCAAGCCACTTTCTCCTGCGGCAGTTCGCCGCCCAAGGCTTCCACCAGGTCAGCCAGCATCTTCGCCAGCTCGCCCGTCATCAAGGTCATATCGGAATCGAAGCGCTCGTCTTCATTCATGGTTACCGCATCCGACTCGTCCTTCATCACGTCCAGCGGTGCTACGCGCTTGATCGTCAGGTTATCCGTCAGCACAAAGGAAATACGATCAGCCCAGGTCATGGCCAGCCGCGTGCACTGCTTGCCGGACTCGATGTGGCGGCGCACGTCGTCAGCCTCCACCGTGTGACGCAAATAACGGATAGTTGCCTTGCTGTCGCCAGTGGCGCGTAGTTCCGTATCCTGGTCCACCGTGAAGTTGCCGGGCGCTTCATCGGCAGCAAGCCATCCTGTCATCGCACTGACCGGCGACTGCGCCACGCGCAGCGTCTCCAGCGGAAAACGCTCTATCGCCTTGATCAGGAGCTTCAGCACTTCTTCCGCCTTGTTCGGGCTCGCAGCATCCACCACCAGCCAGCCATGCACCGGATCGATCCATACCGACGTTGAGCGCCGCACGCTGAAAGCACGCGGCAGCAGCTCATCGGTGACCTGCTCTTTCAGTTCACGCATCTGCTTCTTGCCGGGACGATAACCCTGCTGCTCTTCGAGTTCGACAGCACGGGCTTTCGCCACCTGGTTGATCACGCTGGCAGGCAATAATTTTTTCTCCGTGCACAAACGCAGCAGGAACTGGCGGTTAACGCTGTGTACCAGCAAGTCATTGTCGCGCGGAGAAACCCAGCCCTGGCTTTGCATATCCAGGCTGCTGCATGGCGCGAATGCCTGCGGCGCCAGCGCTTGCTGTAATTGTTCGGCAGTGATGGACCAGGGGGCGGGGAGACGATAGATCTGGAGATTCTTGAACCACATGAGGACAAACCGGAAGAAGCGAAAAGCGGCATTCTACATGCTGAGCACCCGCTAACCGCGCATTCTTGCCGAGCTGTCTATGCGGAATCTGCAACAGTAAATAAACCCAGTTGCATGTCCGGATTTTCTTCTGCCTTTTCTTCGGCCAAACGTACGCCGACACCCAACAAACGCACCGGTATCGCGCGACGCTGATAGCCGGTTTCTATCAGCCTGCTGAATCGCTGGGCGTCCGGCGCCATGCCTAAGCATTCGACCGTGGTTTGCCTGAAATCGGCAAAGCGTATCTTGATGAAGAGCTTGCGTATATCCCGCCCTGCTCTGGCGCGCTGTATGCGCTCCTGCAAGCGAACCTGCAGCTCAGGCAACTGATGCAGGCAAGCCGGCAGGTCGGGCAGATCCCGGGCATAGGTTTCTTCCACGCTGATGGATTTGCGCTCGCGCGTGGCGATGACTTCGCGGTTATCGATGCCGCGGCACAGTTCGAACAAGCGCTCACCGAACTTGCCGAAATGATGCTGGAGTTCAGGCAAATTCCAGGCTCGCAGATCGGCACACGTTTGCGCGCCCAGTTTTTTCAGTTTTTGCGCCGTCACCTTGCCCACACCAAACAACTTATCGACCGGCAGCGCCGCGACAAAGGCATCCACCTGCTGCGGGCGCACCACGAACTGTCCGTCGGGCTTGTTCCAGTCGCTGGCAATCTTGGCGATGAATTTGTTGGGCGCAATACCGGCAGAGGCCGTGATGCCCACCTCCTTTGCAATACGCTCGCGGATTTCCTGCGCAATCAGGGTCGCGCTACCACGATGCTGCGGCGCATGGGTCACATCAAGAAAAGCTTCATCCAGCGACAGGGGCTCAACTTTTTCAGTGTAATCGCGATAGATGCCCAGGATCTGGCGCGAAGCGATACGATATTTGTCCATCGCCGGCGGCAATACGATCAGGTCGGGACAGCGCTGCAACGCTTTTGCGGTAGACATCGCGGAATGGATGCCGAATCGCCGCGCTTCGTAATTACAGGTCGCCACCACGCCTCGCTGGTCCGCCTGTCCGCCCACCGCAAGCGGACGCCCGCGCAAACTCGGGTCGTCGCGCATTTCAACCGATGCATAAAAGCAGTCGCAATCGCAATGAATGATTTTGCGGGAAAAAGGCGAAGACACGGCGCACATGAAAATGAAGTCGCCTTATTTTACCGCCGGCAAACCTTTAAATCTGTATCTGCGCTGAACTCTGCCAACAGCATTTTCTCTAAGCTGCATGACCAGAAAGCCCATTGGCTTTCTTTACCTTATACAAGGAGGCATTATGGCAGGCAGCACTTTAGACCCGGACAACATGAATCTTCCGGATCGGCAGCTCGGCAAGGGACATGGCACCTCCAGCCTGGGGCCCAGCGATACCAGCGATAGCGGCAGCGACGTGATGGGCGGGCCGGGTTTTGCACAGCAACTGGATCTGGGACTCGCCACCGGAACGACTTCCGACCCTGAAGCCAGCACCGCAGGGTTTACCGCGGGCCCCGATGTGGGTGATGCCAATCTGGACAGTGACAGCGACTCCTTCGGTACCGGTGAAGCTTCCAGCGCTGCTCGCGATACGCTCAGGGCAGACGGACCGGATATCGATACCGACCACATTGAATACCTAAATCCCGAAGATGCGGAGGAAGATATCGGCGACGTGAACCTGCAAGACACCTTGGCTGACGGACCCATTGCGGATTCCCCCAAGGATCAACAATCTCCGGCGAGACGATGATGGCTGGCATTCACCCGGACGATATCGATGATGAAGATGCTGGCGAAGACAACAGCAGCGGCGTAGGCTTGAATACCACGCTACCCGCCGAGCCAGACAAGGCCAGCAATGCTTTTGCAGGGGGCCCGGAGCTGGGCGACGTCAATGCACAGGGGCCGGTGATGCCAGCCAAGAACACACCGGCATTTCTTGATCCTGACGCGCAAACCGATGTGAATGTCGATCCGCACTGGCATCATCCTATTTTACCCAAGTCCGCCAAGGCACAGCCGTAACCCTCGACGCCTGACCTTTGGCGAGAACCGGCAAAAAGACCTTATTCAGCGTCACCAATGGGTGACTGCCGCCGTTCGCACAGTTTAATGCACGACGCGGTACTGCACCAGGATCCACGGCCTGACGACCACCGCCCAGACTTGTGCATCGTTGTCATGCCAGGTTCGCGCCTGATCGTCGTTGACCTTGCTGATGCGGTTCTCGTTCATCCATTGCGTGATGGTGGCCGTATCGTCTGCGGCCACGCGTGCCGCGACATCGACCAGATCCAGTGCATCGTCGACATGGATCACGTGCCCTGAGGCGAAGAAGCGCTCCAGCTCTTTCCACGCAATCTGCGCGGTTTCGCAATTGAGCTTCGCATATCTCAGTTGTTCTTCGCTGACGGGTTCTTTTGCAGCGGGTTGTTCATTGACTGACATGATTATTCCTTGCTGAACCGCTTAATAATGAGGCGGCCGTTCATTGATCGGAGCCATCGCGGCATTGGCAGCCATCAGGTCGGAGGTTTCCTTAAGGCGTTTTGCCAGTGCTGTACACAAAGCTTCCAGCTGATCGATTTTCTGCTGCTGACGATAGACGGTCTTGTTGAGCTCGTCGAGCAGATCATCCTGCGCCACCAGTTTCAACTCCATATCCATCAGACGTTTTTCGGTATCCATAGTGTCCTTTACGCAGCCTTGGGTTTTTGCAGCAAGGCTTTCAGGTTGGCGAGCCTGTCCTGCGGCGTCAACACTTCGTCTTCTGCCGGCACGGCATCACCCTCGTCCAGTTTCATTTCCTTGATGAAGCGTGAGACTTCGCAACTCACGGTTTCCCGCGCGCGCTTGCGGCGCTTGCACCAGGTGATGTGCAAGGTGCGCTGCGCGCGGGTAATCCCCACATACATCAGGCGCCGCTCTTCCTCGATACGCGCCCCCATCGATTCGGCCGGCGCATCCGGGTCGCCCTTGTGCGGCAGTATGCCTTCTTCCACACCGACCAGAAATACATGCGGATATTCCAGTCCCTTGGACGCATGCAGCGTGGACAGGCGTACGGCATCCGGCTCTTCGTCGCGCCCTTCCAGCATGCTCATCAGCGCAACCATCTGCGTGAGGTCTAGCAGGCTCTTGGGCGCATCGGTGCCGTCGCGCCCGCCGGTACCTTTTTCTTTCAGCCAGTGGGTAAAGTCCAGCACGTTCTGCCACTTGCCCTGTGCCTGACGTTCATCGAAGGTATCGAACAGATATGCTTCGTAATTGATTTCCTTCATCATGTCGTCCAGCACAGACGCGGCATTCTCGCCGCTGCCCGCAGCCCCCACGCGTGATGCCCGGGATTCGAGTCCATTGATGAAGTTGCAGAACTCGCGCAAGGGATATAACTGGCGCTCGCTGAGTTTTTCTTCGATGCCGCCCTTGAACACCGCTTCAAACAGCGAACATTGCCAATGCCCCGCGAAAGCACCTAGCGCTTCCAGCGTGGTCTGTCCCACGCCGCGACGCGGTGTGGTGACCGCACGGATGAAGGCTGGATCGTCATCCTGGTTCGCCACCAGGCGCAGGTAGGCAATGATGTCCTTGATCTCGGCGCGATCGAAAAAGCTCTGTCCGCCGGAAATCGTGTAGGGAATGCGCTCCTTGCGCAGCGCCTGTTCCAGCACCCGCGCCTGGTGGTTGCCACGATACAGGATCGCATAATCGGAAAATTTTGCACGCCGCTCGAAGCGATGCGCCGACAGCATGATCGCAACCTGCTCCGCTTCGTGTTCTTCATTGTCCATGGCCGTGACCTGGATGGGGTCGCCCAGTCCATGCTCGGACCACAGAGATTTTTCAAACAACTTGGGGTTGTTGGCGATCACCGCATTCGCCGCCTGCAGAACGCGCGTGGTAGAACGGTAGTTCTGCTCCAGCTTGATGACTTTCAGGTCGGGGAAGTCGACCTGCAGCATTTTCAGGTTCTCGATGGTCGCGCCGCGCCATGCGTAAATCGCCTGGTCGTCGTCGCCCACGGCGGTAAACATTGGTTTCTTGCCTATGCCGGTGACCAAGAGTTTCACCAACTCGTACTGGCAGGTATTCGTGTCCTGGTATTCGTCCACCAGCAGGTAACGCAGTTTGCGCTGCCAGCGGTCGCGTGCTTCTTCGTTGGTGCGAAACAGTTCCACCGGCAAGCGAATCAGGTCATCGAAATCGACCGCCTGGTAGGAAGCCAGCGTGCTGACGTAGTTGCGGTATATGCGCGCCGCCTGGGCCTCTTCCTCGTCAGCGGCATGGTGCAGTGCCTGCTCGGGGCTGACCATCGCATTTTTCCACAGCGAGATCGCGGTCTGGATGCGGCGCACCTCCTGCTTGTCGGTAGTGACGGCCATATCCTGCACCAGCGAAAAACAATCGTCGCTGTCCATGATGGAAAACTTGTCTTTTAATCCAAGATGCTGCGCTTCGCGCCGCAGGATCTGCACGCCCAGCGAGTGGAAGGTACAGACCGTCAGGTGCTTGGCCTGTTTCGGGTCCTGCAGCAGCTTGGCAATACGCTCCTGCATTTCGGCCGCCGCTTTGTTGGTAAAGGTGACGGCCGCGATGTGCTTCGCGTCATAACCGCATTCTTCGATCAGGTGCGCGATTTTCTGCGTGATCACGCGCGTCTTCCCGGAACCGGCGCCAGCCAGCACCAGGCAGGGGCCATCCATGTACTTGACGGCTTCTCGTTGCGGGGTGTTCAGGCCAAACAGTTGGGAAGAAGACATGCGCTCGCGGCTTTGCAGGTGGAATACATGGAGCGCGTCATTGTATCAAGTTAAGCGCCCCCGTCACGACTTGTCGTGTCGGCCTGGAAACAGCCTCTCCCAACCGTTTATCCGATTAGCTTTCCGTGTCGGACCTGGGCGCGCACCCGTAGATAGCACCCACTGTTTAATCGCCTTGTATGACATTGCTGAGGTATTAGCCTGCTCATTATCACTTCGTCTATTTGCAGCCGCCCATGACAGGGAAAAGATAAATCGGAGAACAATAAAAGTCACACCCTCTCTATTAATCTTTACAAGATTCGCAACTGATTTCGGATCATTAAACCGTCGGGTTAAGGCTGTGCTTGATCCGCTGCCGCAAAGCAGGAAGGACCTCGGCCTCGAACCAGGGATTGCGCTTTAACCAGCGTGTATTGCGCGGACTAGGATGAGGTAGAGGAAAATAAGTGGGCAGATACTCCTGCCAATGTGCGACCGTCTCCGTCAAGGTAGGATAGGCACGCTCCTCCAGATAAAACCCTTGTGCATAGGCGCCGATCAGCAAGGTCAGCCGGATCTTGGGCATGGCCGCCAACAAGCGCACATGCCAGGCCGGCGCGCATTCAGGACGGGGAGGCAAGTCACCATTGCGACCCGTACCGGGGTAACAAAACCCCATGGGAACAATGGCGACCTGCTCACTATCGTAGAAAACTTCCGGACTCATATCGAGCCAGCTTCGCAGGCGCTGGCCGGAGGCATCGCTCCAGGGTATACCGCTTTCCTGCACGCGTCGTCCCGGTGCCTGTCCCACAATCAGCAAACGCGCATTGGGACTGGCGGCAAATACGGGCCGTGGAGCATAGGGCAATTTCCCCGCGCATAAAGTACAGGCCGAGATTTCCGCGAGCAAAGAAGGAATGGGGGAATTCATGCGGCGATAAGCAGTCATCAAGAGACGCTACAGTCGGATAACCACCTGCACTGTCGCGGATGAAGAGAGAGGCATGATACAGTGTGCGGCCGCAAAGCATGAATACAACTTTTCAGTTGCCGACCCGATGAAATTTTCCCATATTGTCATCATCAATGACCCCAACACGCCTCTGATCGAACCACTCAGCGTACAGCAAGTCTGGCGCGGCTTGGTGCTGCGCGCGGAAAAACCGGAAATGTTTGTACCCTGGATGGATGCCTGCATCATCACGGCACGCTCGGAAAATAGTCTGGAACGCGAGTTGCGATTTGGCGAATCCCGCATCCGGGACAAGGTGACCTTCCATCCCCCCATGCAGGTGCAATACCATGTACCGGCACAACAGAACATACCGGTATCGTCGCTGAGCATGCGCATAGAAATTCCTCAGCAGGATGTGCTGATCGTGCGCTTCGACTATGAAGACGACATGCCTGAGAGCGCTGATCCGCAGGAAAATCTCTATCAGGAAATTCGCCGCTCTGCGTATCAGGAAGCCGATATCGACACCATACGCACGATACGCGAACTGGCGGCGCAAGGCAGGCTCGATGCCGACGAGCAATAATCCTCTTTTTATTGATTGCTGATCTGTCACGCTCAATGGGTACTGGCAGCCTTCTTCTAGGCTGCTTAAAAAGCAGGCATGCTTTTCGCACACGCCATCGCCTTTCTTCTGGAGGTGATGACGATGAAACTCAAGAAACTATCGGACCAAGTAATTGTGCTGACCGGGGCAAGCAGTGGTATCGGCCTGGTTACGGCACGCCAGGCGGCGCGCCGTGGTGCGCGCCTGGTATTGGCGGCTCGCAATAGCGAAGCGCTTGATCAACTCAGCCGTGAATTGAATGCAGACAAAGAATGTGCCGTCTGCGTTACCGCCGATGTCGGCAAGGAAGAAGACGTGCGCCGCATTGCGCAAACGGCCATTGAGCGTTTCGGCGGCTTCGATACTTGGGTCAATAATGCAGGCGTGTCGATTTTCGGGCCTTTGTCCGAGATCTCGCTGGATGACCAGAAACGCTTGTTCGATACCAATTTCTGGGGCGTGGTGCAGGGTTCGCTGGTTGCTGTCGAACACCTGAAACAGCGCGGCGGCGCACTGATCAATATCGGCAGCCAGGCCTCCGATCATGCCATTCCCCTGCAAGGCATCTACTCAGCCTCCAAGCATGCGGTGAAAGGCTTTACCGACGCGCTGCGGGTGGAACTCAAGCAGCAGCATGCCCCCATTTCCGTCACCTTGATCAAGCCTACCAGCATCGATACGCAATTCGTATCGCATGCCAAAAATTACATGGAGGTCGAGGCGCAGCTTCCCGCTCCCTTGTATGCCCCGGAAAACGTGGCGGAAGCCATCCTGTTTGCCGCGGAACATCCCAGCCGCGATATTTCCGTTGGCGCTCCTGCAAAAATGGGCGCGCTGCTGGCCAACATGTCGCCCCGACTGATGGACCGGTATCTGCGCCGGCTTGTTTTTAACCAGCAACGCAGTAACCGGCCGACTGGCGCGCAAGGCGATAGCCTGCATCAGCCAGGCGTTGATCTGAAGGAACGTGACGCGCACAACCGGCATGTATGCCAATCCAGCCTGATGACCAAGGCAAGTCTCTATCCCAAGACTGCAGGCATGCTGCTGGCAGGAACCGGTCTGCTGTTAGGGGCCTTGTGGCGACGTTCCGCTACACGCTGAAACTTCAATATTGCTGCAGATTGAAATTGCGCAAGTCCTGTTGCCCGAACTTATATCGTGTCACGGGTTCTTACTTTTGCATCGGAGGTATTCAAGCTTCGAGCTAAGATCAGAATGGAGGACGCCGTCATGAGTACAATTATTGCAGGCTGTTTTGAGCAACAGGACCCGGCACGACACGCCGTTGAGGAATTGGAACAGGCAGGTTTTGCTGCGGACCAGATCAGCTCTTTTTATGTTAATCCGGCCGGCCAGCATGCAAGTTATCCCATCGGCGGTGATCACGACAAGTCACCGGGCGCGGAGGACAGCGGCAAGGGCGTCGTGGCGGGTGCAGCCACAGGCGGTACCGTCGGTGCGGCGGTAGGCGCGGCCACTGCTCCGGTTACCGGCCCCATCGGTCCCGCAGTGGGTGCCATGCTGGGCGCGCATATAGGGTCCCTGGTGGGCTCGATGAACCAGATGAAGGACGACGGCGGGCCAGAACACCACGATGAAACGCCACCCCTGCGCGTGGCGGGGATGTATGTCGCGGTGGCTTTGCCAGACGCCGACATGGAACGTCAGGCGGTCGATATCCTGCGCAGTTGCGGCGCCGGCAGTGTGGAACGCGCCCAAGGCACGATTCAAAACAGCGACTGGAGCGATTTCGATCCGGCCTCGTCTCCCGACCTTATCATTCCTTCCATCCAGGCGGAGGGTGGCACCTCATCGCCCGCATCGGTCAGAAAAGGCTGAGTACGGGTTCCGCCGATCTGATCGGCGACCAGCGCATCACCGTATCGATAGGCCGTGCGGGCGCGGGTTTGTTTGGCAGCTTCTTATATCCAGCCCAATCCACCCAGCACGGCTCCTGCCATCAGCAAGCCTAGCAGGGGAAATTGCGTGCGCCACACCAGTAGCACGGCGGCCACCATTACCAGCCATAACTTCCAATCACGCGCGATATCGTTATGGGTACTGGCCATGATCCACCCGGTTGCGATAAGCAGGGAGATGACAATAGGCCCCATGCCCGCCTTGAAGGCGCGCACAATGCGCATATCTCGATGTCGGTGCACCCAGCTGCCGCCGACATAGGCCAGCATGGCATTCGGCAGGAACAGGCCAACCATGGTAAGGAGGGAGCCGAACAGCGCTGCAAACATGCTGCCAGTGTTGATGCCAACATGCCAGCCGAACAAGGCGACGAACAAAACATTAGGACCGGGCGCTGCCTGCGCCATTGCAATGGAGGCCGTGAACTGGGCATCGGTAAGCCAGCCATTCTGATCGACCAGAAACCGATGCATATCCGGTGCGGCAACCATCACGCCACCGATGGTCAGCAATGACATGCCCAGGTAGTACAGGAACAGATTCAGCCAGTCGGCAATGCTCATTACCTGGAGGGCTGCCATGGGCTCAGCTCCCCAGCTTTTTATAAGCCCATGCACAGGACACGGCACCCAAACCTGCCAGTGCATAGAGCACCGGCCAGCGCAGTATGCCCACCATCACAAAGCAGGCTGCACCGAATCCCATGCAGACGCGTAAGCCAAGCGGATTGATTTTCAGCGCCGTGAACAAGCGTATGCCGCTGCCGATAATGAGCGCGGCTGCGATAGCGCCCATGCCACGTATGATGCCGACCACCTGAGGATAATGAGAGAAATGGCTGTACACCATGGCCAGCAACAGCACGAGAATCATGGGCGTCGCCAGCATGCCGGCCAAGGCCGTGGCAGCGCCGCGCCATCCGAAATAGCGCGTCCCCAGCATGATGGCCAGATTAACCACGTTCGCGCCCGGGAATATCTGGACTACCGCCCAATCTTCGACGAACTCTTCCTGGGTCAGCCAGCGCCGGCGCTCCACCAGATCGCGCTGTACCACCGGCAGCACGCCACCAAACCCCTGCATGGTCAGCGAGTTAAATGACAGGAACAGCTCCATCAGGGATCGCGGTCGATTGGTTACTGCGGAAGTCATGAACAGGCGAATGCGAAGGAATGAGGTGAGTGTATACGGGCCGCAGCCAGCGATGCGAACACACTTTATTCTAGCCGTAACGGATGCCGTATAGCAGCCTCATTTGATGCGGATTTTCAAAGCCGCATCAGATATCGACCGGATCGACTTCCAGCGACCAGCGCACCGAGGTTCTGGTACTGCGCAACTCTGCCATCCAGGAGCGCAGGCACGCCTGCAGCGCGGGACGCGAGGTGGACTCGATGAGTAATTGCGCACGTTCGACATTGGCGATACGGGTCATGGTCATTGGAATCGGATCGTTCACCATGATGCCTTGCATGGCTATCAGTTCCGCCGCCTGCTGCAGAAAAGCCAGTGCGACGTCCACATTCTTCGCTTCGGCTCTTAGCAAAGCCTGATGAACAAAAGGCGGTAGCGCAGCCTGCTGCCGCTCTTCCAGCAGCTTGGCAGCAAAATCGGGATAGTCATGCGCCACCAGCGCATGGTAGAGCGGATGTTGCGGATAACGCGTTTGTAGCAGCACTTCGCTGGCATTACCCCCTTCCTTTTCTGCCGCCCGGCCTGCCCGGCCTGACACCTGCATCAATTGCGCAAACAGGCGCTCACTCGCACGGTAGTCATGCGAGAACAGCGCCGTATCCGGATTGAGCACGCCCACCAGTGTCAAATTCTTGAAATCGTGGCCCTTGGCCACCATCTGCGTGCCGATCAGGATATCGATGCTGCCGTCATGCACCTGATCGAAAGCGGCCTGCGCACTGCCCTTGCGGCGCGTGGAGTCGGCATCGATGCGCAGGATGCGCGCCTGCGGAAAGAGGGTTTGCAGACATTCCTCGAAGCGTTGCGTACCTCGCCCCATGGGCTGCAGGTCCACGTTGCCGCAGGTGGGACAGGCGTGGGGAATGTACAGCTCCAGGCTGCAATGATGGCAGCGCAGGCGCCGGTCCGGCTTGTGCAACACCATGAAGGCGGTGCAGCGCTTGCAATTGCTGACCCAGCCGCAAGCCTCACATTGCAATACCGGTGCATATCCGCGCCGGTTCAAGAACAGCAGGGATTGCTCCCCGCTTTCCATGCGACGCCGGATGGCATTGATCAGCGTTGGCGTCAAACCATCCTGCGGCTTTTCCCGTTCCATGTCGACCAGACGCACCTTGGGCAGAACCGCCTGCGACACCGCGCGCTCGGGCATGGGCAGATAACGATAGCGCCCCGACAGCTGGTGCTGCCAGCTTTCCAGCGACGGCGTGGCCGATCCCAGCACTACGGGAATATTCAACTGATGCGCACGCCAGACTGCCAGATCGCGCGCGGAGTAACGCAACCCCTCCTGCTGCTTGTACGAGGGATCGTGCTCTTCGTCGACGATAATCAGCTTCAAACCTGGAAGAGACGCCATCACGGCCAGGCGCGTGCCGAGTATGATGCGCGCCTGCCCCAGGTGTGCAGCCAGCCAGTGATGCAAGCGCTCACCCTCGGCCAATCCGCTATGAAGCGTAGCCAGCGGCACTGTCGGAAAACGGTTGCGGATATTTGCTTCGAACTGGGGCGTGAGGTTAATTTCCGGGACCAGGATCAGGATCTGGCTATCGGGCTCGCGCGCCAGCAAGCGAGCGGCAGCCTGCAGATAGACCTCGGTTTTTCCGCTGCCGGTTACCCCATGCAGCAGGTAAGGCGTAAAAGCCTGCGCATCCACGATTGCATCCACCGCGGCTTGCTGGGCCGGCAATAAGGCCGGGCTGTGAGCCGGGGCGGGGTCCATCCCGGAGTTTTGCTTGCCCAGTTTTTTTAAAGTCCGATCCAGGGAAACCGGTTTGAGCGCCCGCAGGTTCTTGGGCAAGGCAGGAATCACTACTTCACCGAGGGGGCGCTGATAGTATTCGGCGGCAAATCGTCCGAGGGCCAGCCAAGCGGTACTCATCGGCGGGAGCTGGTGACGTACGGCGAGGACATTGCGGACTTTCTCTTCCGGCATGTCCGAGCTGGGGCTAATGCCTACGATCAGTCCTGCCACTTCCCGTGGACCAAACGGCACAATGACCAGTTGCCCTACTTGCGGCACCGGTCCTGCCTCCGCCTCGGGTATCCACCGATAATCGAAGTGCACATCGAGAGGCGTATCGAGGGCTACCTGAAGGAAAAGAGCGCTCACGGAAAGATGATGAATGAATTTTGTGTGCTAAGCCCCGGATCTATAAGGAGTTTTTATTTGCCTTATTTCCCTGTGGATAAGCTTGTGCATAAATTTGCGAACAGTTACCTTGCTGCAATCCATACTAGAGATTAAGTACTTGCCTTGATAGAAGAGTCAGGAATAATTTCCATTAAAAATCAAAGGCTTAATCCAAGTTTAGAGAGATGACGAAAAATTTATTATGAAAGTATAAAATTTCCTGCGGGTGGTTTTTATTGTGTATAAGCAGCACTACTTCCAATTGAAGGAGCCTCTTTGATACTTTCTTGCCCCTTATTTAAAGTTTTGCTTTAAGTATCTATGCAAGTCCTCGATTCATAAGTGATTTTTTACGCGCTTTCCCTGTGGATAACTTTGTGCATAAGAAACCCGTCAGCTTGTCTCGCTTCTTCTTTTCTAGTACCGGCAGGAAAGCAATTGTTTCCACCACTTAATATTTCTTTTAAAAATCAAACACTTAGTGAAAATTGGAAAGAGAGGTAACCAACCTAAGCACGGCGAAAGTTATTCAAAAAGACTTCGGGACAATGTGAATAATATTCGTTGTCTCTTCACCTTTCCTACTCCCACTGTAGGACGATTCTTAGGCGCCTTCCCTTGTTCTTATGCGGGTTTTCAGGCGCTTTTAGCACCAAACCCGCATGTGGTCTCGATGTAAAAACTCGGGGCTTATACACCAAGGGTTTGCTACCGATTTTGAGCAAGAGCAATGTCAGCCAGCCCGCATTTTGCGGCTATATTCATGCACGGTTTCGGCTAATACGGTTACGGCTTCCGGTGGGGTAAATTGCGAAATACCATGACCGAGATTGAAGACGTGTCCGGCGCCTGCCTCCGGCTTGCCGAAGGATTCCAGCACCTTGATGGCCTCGGCGCGGATCTGGTTAGCACCGGCAAATAGAATATTCGGGTCCAGGTTGCCTTGAAGTGCAACCTTGTGGCCGACGCGCTGGCGCGCCTGGGCCAGATTGACGGTCCAGTCCAGGCCGACCGCATCGGCGCCGATGCCGGCGATGTCTTCCAGCCACTGGCCGCCGCCCTTGGTAAACACGATGCAGGGAATGGTGACGCCGTCTTTCTCACGCTTCAGCTGCGCCACCACCTGACGCATATAGTCGAGCGAAAACTGCTGGTAAATGCCATCAGCCAGCGTGCCGCCCCAAGTGTCAAAAATCATCACTGCCTGTGCGCCGGCATCGATCTGGGCATTCAGGTAGGCAGCCACCGTATCGGCGTTGGTTTTCAGGATGTGATGCATCAAGTCCGGGCGGCTGTAGAGCATGCTCTTGACGGTGCGGAAGTCATCGGAGCCACCGCCTTCCACCATGTAGCACGCCAGCGTCCACGGGCTGCCGGAAAAACCGATCAGCGGCACGCGGCCATTCAGCGCGCGGCGAATCTGCGTGACCGCATCGAACACGTATTGCAGCGAAGCGAGATCGGGAACGTGCAGTGCCTTGATGGCTGCTTCATCGCGCAAGGGCCGTTCGAACTTGGGCCCCTCCCCCTCAGCAAAATACAATCCCAGGCCCATGGCATCCGGCACCGTCAGGATGTCGGAGAACAGGATGGATGCATCCAGCGGATAACGATCCAGCGGTTGCAGGGTCACTTCGGTGGCGTAATCCGGGTTCTTGGCCAGCCCCAGGAAAGACCCGGCGCGCTGGCGGGTCGCACGGTATTCCGGCAAATAACGTCCGGCCTGGCGCATCAGCCACAGCGGGGTGTAGTCGGTAGGTTGGCGCAGCAAGGCGCGCAGGAAAGTGTCGTTTTTCAGCGGTGCGAACGAGGTGGACATGGCGAGAAGCGAATTGAGCAATCCCGTATTATCCCCCAAGACGCTACAAAAGAGGCGTTTAGGCGGATCGCTCAGGCCTGGATGGCCTGCTGCTGGCGTTCTTGTTTGGCAATGGCCTGGATATAAGCGGAGAATTCCGGATCTTCGCCGCTCAGTAAATGCGGCAGCCAAGCATTAAAATCTTCGCGCCTGCACCATTCGCGCATGTAGTCATCCCAGGAATTCCACCGGCGCTGCGCCACGCCGCTCATGTCTTCCTGATAAGCGACGATATACGCGCGCTCAAACAGGGAAATCAGCATTTCAAAGATGATGAGCTGGCGCTCACGCTGTTCCGGTGTCAGATCGGGCGCGCGAATGGTGCTGCGCAGTTGCAGATCGGGATTGTCGAGGACAATTTTCAGGAAGTCGTTATAGGCGTCCTGCAGCGACTGATACGCCGCTTCATCTTCATTGTCGCGCTCCTTGCGCTGCTCGTAGAGGAACAGGAAGATCGCAAAGGGAAACGCGATCACTGTCACCACGTAACTCGCGGCCTCCCAGATTCCGGCATCAAAGATGAATGACATGGTGTTTTGAATGTTGTTGCGTCGATGATGTTCTTATTCTGCGCTCAGCCCTGCCTTGCCGCAGATGATACCCGCCGGGTTGAGAAGTTACTCTACGTTTCCCGCCCTTTCTTGGCAAGCGCAGGCAGTAAAGATCAAGTATCGCGAATCGGCGACAATCATGTATTTTTGCTACGACCCGGGGATGGAATTCGTTATGATCCGGTTCTAGTGGAATTTTATCGCCCCGTTTTTGAAAACTTTTAACAAGCGTCTTGACGCGCATATCGATGACAGCGCCATCCGGATTCACGGCCTTGGTACCAAAGAAGCGGTACTGGCGCTAGTGCGCTCGTTCAGGAAATTTGAGCGAAAGGGCCGCGTTGGCTTCGATCATGGCGCCCTGTATGGCGTTTCTTTTTTTCTGTTGGCCATTACCGTATCGGCATGGCTGGCATCCTGGGCGTGGACCGATTCCGTCAGCGATCTTAGCGCCTTCGAATTGACGGTACTGCTGCTCCTGAATGCGGCGGTAGTTGTTGCACCGCTTTGCCTGGCCTCGGATAAAAGCGGTCGTCTCAATGCGCTGTCGGAACAGATTGCGAGGAAGTGGTTGTGGCTGGAGCACGGTCTTCAGGAAAGGACCCCTATCGCGACCCAGCTCTGGTCGCGCTGGTTTGTGAGTTTTGGAGAATTCTCGCAGGGAGATGAAAAACCGGACCTGACCTCCTGCATAGGCGGTTTCTACGCGGGGCCGGAACACCAGTTCGACTATATCTATTACACCTTTGAATTTACCGTGGTGCGTGGCGTGGACAAGCTCCATCCAGCCGCATCGGATTTGGCATCGGCGGCCATACGCACGGTCCAGAAACGCTATGGGATAGTCTGCGATTTTCCTTACGCGCGAGGTGTTGCCGTGGTCGGTGGCGGCGGCGAGTTCAAGTATCCGGCACGCTGGAAAACCTCCTCGCCCGGTTTTAACGCCAGGTTTAGGGTGTATGCAGAATCAGAACAGGCGGCGGCCCGGTTTCTGACACCTGCCGTCGTGCTCGCTATTGAATCCGCCGCACCGGCCCTCCCGAAGCTGAATCTGGAGATTAACCGGGAAGGCAAGTTGTGCCTGTCCTTCGATAAGGATTTGCTGGAACCCACCAGAAATGCGTCACTGATTCGTCCGGGAAGATTCGAGTTCCGCTTGCAGAATGACAAACAAGCGCCCAGCCTGACCCAGGCTTTGCAGCTCATACATACCTTGCTGAAGTATTCCGACAATAACTTTGAGAGCGTGTAGATATGGATGGATTGATCCTGTTTCTGATCGTATTAGCAGCGATCCTGGGCGGCGTGGTTTACCTGTACAACCGCATCGTGCAGTTCAAGAATGGCGTGGAACGCGCGTGGGCCGATGTAATCACATGGGAACGCCAGAAGAACAAGACGCTGCCCAAGCTGGAGGAAATGGC
>JAEZLB010000111.1 GCA_023435945.1 Pseudomonadota bacterium
GCCTGCGGCGCATCGATGCCGAACATGCTGGGGCGACCGGTATGCCGTAACCAGCTATCCCATAGGATCAGGAGGGACATTGCAAACACAATCCACAGTATGAGACGTCTGGTATCCATATCTTTATTTATTCACTTTCGTATTTCAGGAGTGACGGTCCGCACCACCGGATTTGCGCGGTACCGGATCGAATCCGCCTGCATGCCACGGATGACATTTGCAAACGCGTTTCGCCGCCATCAGGCTCCCCTTGACGGCGCCATGCTCAACGATTGCTTCCGAGGCGTATTGCGAACAACTCGGGTAAAACCGGCATTTTGGTCCCAGCAAAGGGCTGATGCCTAACTGGTATGCACGCAACAGGAGTAACAACAGCGTTTTCACGAATGATGTTCCGGTAAGCGTTGCGGTTTGAACAAGCGCATCAATTCATCCCGCAGGGCTTCTTTCAGGGCCGCCGTGACAGCTGCATCATTCTTGCTATTGACCGGTCTGGTCATTCTTGCCACATAATCGGCTGGTACATAATAACCCTGCCGAAATATTTCCCGGGTAACGCGCTTGATCGTATTGCGGGTCACGGCACGCGATGCATGACGCTTGGGCACAACAATGCCCAGGCGCGCACGCGGCAGGCCGTTAGGCCGCACATAGAGAACAAAGTGCTCGGTTCTTTGCGCCGGACGCAAACGAAAAACGGATGAAAACTCATCCGTTTTAACGATTCGCCGGTCGCGTGCATAACCCTGTAGCCGTGTGTCGGTCACGCCGCCGCAGGCAACAGTGGCCGGGCTTAAACAGCCAGGCGCTTGCGGCCCTTGGCACGACGTGCATTCAGCACAGCGCGGCCACTACGGGTTGCCATACGAACGCGGAAACCGTGAGTGCGCTTGCGACGGACAACGGAGGGTTGGTAAGTACGTTTCATTATTAGTCTCGCTATTCAAGCAGTAATACAAAATCGGTCGAAATTCGCTTGCCGTAGGGTGGCGCGCCGGAAAAGAGATGCTGCCTAAAAAACCACATCCGCGCCGGAAAGCAACATACACAGCAAAGAACCCGGAATTAGACCGCATTTTCTATTTCTCTGTCAATGACTTAGCGGTTTTTGGCAAGGCTTTTTCAATGCTGGTGGGCATTAAAATAAGCCAACAGCCTGTGGATAACTCGGCCGAGCCAGAGTAAAATAGAGCACTTCTGGTCGAGCCATCGGCTCATCGTTTTATCTCATCGGGTGTAGCGTCGCCCCGTTCTCATTCAGTAGAAGATTAATGGAAAATTTTTGGCAAACCTGCTCAGAGCAGCTTGAGCGGGAATTAACGCCTCAGCAATTCAGCGCCTGGATCAAGCCGCTGATGCCGCTGGACTTCGAGAATGGACGCTTGCGCATTGCCGCGCCTAACCGTTTCAAACTGGACTGGGTGAAAACCCAGTTCGCCGGACGTATTACCACGCTGGCTTCCCAATACTGGGAAGGGCCGATAGATGTGCAGTTCGTGCTGGACCCTCGTGGCGGCATGAATAAAAAACCGCCCACCAGTGTGGCGGTGCCTGCGGCTATTGGCGCTGCCGGGGCTTCTGTCCCCCTGGAAGCCAGCGAATTGCTGGCCGATCGCCTGCCCGAGAATGATCTGAATGCCCGGCGCGAACAAAGTCGTGTGAATCCGGCGCTGACTTTCGAAAGTTTTGTGACCGGCAAGGCCAACCAACTGGCGCGTGCGGCGGCAATCCAGGTGGCCAGTAATCCTGGCAGCTCTTACAACCCGCTCTTTTTATATGGCGGCGTGGGCCTGGGCAAGACCCACCTGGTGCACGCAATTGGCAATCATGTGTTGTCGGAGAATCCCAACGTCAAGATTCGCTACATTCACGCAGAACAGTATGTGCGAGATGTGGTGAACGCTTACCAGCGCAAGGGTTTCGATGAATTCAAGCGCTATTACCATTCACTCGACCTGCTGCTGATCGACGATATCCAATTCTTCGGTGGCAAAAGCCGCACGCAGGAAGAATTCTTTTATGCGTTTGAGGCGCTGATCGCTGCCAAGAAGCAGATCATCATCACCAGCGATACCTATCCCAAGGAAATCACGGGCATGGATGACCGCCTGATTTCCCGTTTCGACTCTGGCCTGACGGTTGCCGTCGAGCCGCCCGAACTGGAAATGCGCGTGGCGATTTTGCTGAAGAAAGCGCAGCAGGAAGGCGTGCACCTGTCGGATGACGTGGCCTTTTTTGTCGCCAAGCACCTGCGTTCGAACGTGCGCGAACTGGAAGGCGCGCTGCGCAAGATCCTTGCGTACTCGCGCTTCCATGGCAAGGACATCACCATCGATGTGGTGAAAGAAGCCTTGAAGGATCTGCTGTCGGTGCAGAACCGCCAGATTTCGGTGGAAAACATTCAAAAGACCGTGGCTGACTTCTTCAACATCAAGGTCGCTGACATGTATTCCAAGAAGCGTCCCGCCAATATCGCCCGCCCTCGCCAGATCGCCATGTACCTGGCCAAGGAGCTGACCCAGAAGAGCTTGCCGGAAATCGGCGAATTGTTCGGCGGACGCGACCACACCACGGTATTGCACGCGGTGCGCAAGATTGCGGGAGACCGGGCCAAGAGTCCGGAACTGAATCACGAGCTGCATGTGCTGGAACAGACGCTGAAAGGCTGAGGATTGCCGGCCGGAAGCGGCACATGCCAGCTTGTTACAATGCCCACTACGGAGCAGTGGCAGAAGGGATGGATAGCCCCGGGAGGAAGGCAGGGGCGGTGTTCATAAACTATTAATAAAGCAAGGGAAAATTATGCAATTGGTCAAAACCCACAGAGACACACTCCTCCGACCGCTGCAGATCGTGAGCGGTATTGTCGAGCGTCGGCACACTTTGCCGATTCTGGCCAATATCCTCATTCGCAAGGACGGTGAAAAGGTTTCCTTCCTGTCTACCGATATCGAAGTGCAAATTACCACCCATGCTGATGTGGGCAGCGGCAGCGAAGTCACGGCCACCACGGTCGCTGCGCGCAAGCTGCTGGATATCCTGCGTGCTTTGCCGGAAGGGAACGATGTCTCGCTGACGCTGTCCAATAAACGTATGACAGTCCAGGCGGGCAAGTCGCGTTTTGCCCTGCAGACGCTGGCAGCCGAAGAGTTTCCGACGGTAGCGCAGGCAGAGCATTACAACGCCACTTTCAGCCTGCCGCAGAAGACCCTGAAGCACCTGTTCAACATGGTGCACTTCGCGATGGCGCAGCAGGATATCCGGTATTACCTGAATGGCATGCTGCTGGTGGTAGATGGCCCGAACGTGATCGCCGTTGCAACCGACGGTCATCGACTGGCCTTCTGCCAAGTGCAGACCGAACAGGAATTCGCTCGCCAGGAAGTAATCATTCCGCGCAAGACCATCCTTGAGTTGCAGCGTCTGCTGGATGACAGCGATGAGCCGGTGCAGGTGCAGATTGCGCCCAATCAGGTGAAACTGAATTTCTCTGACATCGAGCTGATTTCCAAGCTGGTGGAAGGCAAGTTCCCGGATTTCGTGCGCGTGATTCCCAAGGGTTATCGCAACGACGTGACCATCGATCGTGACCAGTTGCTGCGTTCGCTGCAGCGTGTGGCGATTATGACCAGCGATAAGTTTAAAGGCGTGCGCTGCGTGATCGCGCCGGGCAGCCTGAAGATCAGTTCCACCAATGCGGATCAGGAAGAAGCCGTAGAAGAAATCGAAATCGATTACGGCGGTGACAGCATTGATATCGGCTTTAACG
>JAEZLB010000124.1 GCA_023435945.1 Pseudomonadota bacterium
CGACTCACGGAAAAGACAGACAAAGGCGCCGACCGGCAGGACGTAGGCGGGCATGCCGTCTAGCCGCGTGTGTCAGAGACACGGATGAGGGGAGAGCCGTACTCCACGGGCTGGGCGTTGTCGACCAGGAACTCCAACACGACGCCAGAGCGGTCGGTCGTGATCTCGTTCATAATCTTCATGGCTTCGATGATGCCGATCGTCTGCCCGGCCGTCACGAAATCTCCGACCGCAACGAACGGAGGAGCGCTGGGTGTCGGCGACGTATAGAACGTCCCGACCATCGGCGCGCTGACCACGTGGCCTGGGGCTTCTGGCTTGGCGACTTCAACATCAGCCGAGACGGGCGCGGCAACGGGAGCCGACGGCCCAGCCGCCCGGCGCATCCGGAGCGTCAGCGAGCCAAGATCCAGGTCAAGCTCTGTGACCGAGTCCTGCTGCATTACCCCCGCCAGCGCGCGCACCAGATCGGCTACACGCTCCGGCGAGGGATGTTCATCGCGTCCCTCAGGGGAGGTCACCTAGCTGACTCGCTCGATGTACTCGCCAGAACGCGTGTCCACCTTGAGGTTGTCCCCAATGTTGATGAACAGCGGTACGCTGACAACGAGTCCGGTCTCAAGCGTGGCGGGCTTGGTCGCGCCGCTCGCCGTATCGCCCTTCAGGCCCGGATCTGTCTCGGTAACCGTGAGAACCACTGCCGGCGGCAGTTCAATGTCGATGGGCTCCTCGTTATAGGTCAGGAGGTCAACGACGTCGTTCTCCCGGATGAAGCGAGCGTTATCGCCGACCGTGGAGGCATCGAGCACAATCTGGTCAAACGATTCGGTGTCCATGAAGTAGCGGTGGTCGCCATCGGGATACAGATACTGGACGTGCTGCCGCTCCAGGCGTACCTGGGGAAACTTGGCGCCCGCCTGGACTGTGTGGGTGGTCAGGGAGCCTGTACGCAGGTCGCGAAGCGTCATGCGAACTTGCGCCGATCCACGGCCCTGCTTGTTATGCTGGAAGTCAACAACCTTGACCAGGCGGCCATCCAGATCGAATGTCAAACCCTTGCGCAGATCACCTGTGTCAATCATCGAAACAATCGTCTCCTATTTTGGTGAATTGGACAGAATCTCGATACCGGATTCCGTAACCACCGCCAGATCCTCGATGCGAATCCCGCCCCAACCGTCGTAATAGACGCCCGGCTCAATCGTGACGATATGGCCAGGTTGAAGGGTGTCCTCCGATGCCTGTCCCAGCGACGGAGCCTCGTGGATCAGCAGACCAACGCCGTGTCCGAGGCTATGGAAGAACGCATCTCCTGCGCCCGCGGCGCTGATCACGTCACGTGCAGCACTGTCTGCTTCCTTGCCAGAGACCCCAGGCCGAATAGCGTCCAGAGCCGCCTGCTGGGCAGTCAGCACCAGATTGTAGCGTTCGCGAAACAACTCCGTTGGTTCACCTAGCACCACCGTGCGCGTCAGGTCCGCACAGTAGCCGTCCACCTTGGCGCCCATATCAATGACAATGGGTTCACCCTCTTCAATCGGACGAACCGTCGCGGAGTGATGCGGACGCGCGCCGTGCGGTCCTGCGCCAACTCCTGTCGCGAACGCTGGCCCATCCGCGCCGAGGTCACGCATGGTTGACTCCAGCATCCAGACGAGTTGCTTCTCGGTCGTCCCAGGCGCCAATTGCGAAAGAACCTGCTGGAGGGCCTGGTCGGTAATCTCGGCGGCGCGCCGGATTCTTGCGATCTCCTGCGCGTCCTTGAGTTCACGCAGCCGGTGAACAGCTCCGCCAGCAGGAATGAGATCAACGCCCGACGCAGCGTCCCGGATGCCGTTGAAGTCTGCGACGATCAGCGCCCGATCCTCGAACGCGACACGCTGATAGCCTTGCTGGACGAGGTGCTTACCCAGGAATTCCTGCCAGGGTCGTTGCCACCCAGTGACCTTTACCGCCGACTCAGCCGATGCACGTGCCCACGGCTCGTTCGTCGGACTCACCAGGAGCCTGAACTCGCGGTCCGAGACCAGGAGGAAGCCGGAGGTCTCATCCGGGGCGTGATCCTCGTCGGGGAATCCGGAGACGAAATGCCGGTTCGCTGGATGGCTAATCAGGATCGCATCGACACCCAACTCTTCAAGAAGTTGTCGAACCCGTCCGATGCGGTCACTCATGACGACGAGTCCTTCTGCTGGGATGTCTGCTCGAGGAAGTAGGCGAGCGCGAGCCGATAGCCGGTTGCGCCGAGCCCGGCGATCTGGCCTTTTGCGACTGCCGCGATGAACGAATGGTGCCGGAACTCTTCCCGCGCGTGAATGTTCGAGATATGCACTTCGACCGTGGGCACACCGACGCCAGAAATCGCATCCCGGAGGGCGATGCTGTAGTGGGTGAGCGCGCCCGGGTTGATGATCAGGCCAATCGCCCCGGGGCCCAGATCCTGAATGGCGTCGACCAGCACGCCCTCGTGGTTGGACTGGAGATGCTTGATGGCAACTGGTGGCTCCGCTTGCGCCGCGTCGGCTTCCAGTGCCTCAACGATGCCCGCAAGCGTCGTTCGGCCATAGTGGTCCGGCTCACGCGTTCCGAGCAGATTCAGGTTCGGGC
>JAEZLB010000134.1 GCA_023435945.1 Pseudomonadota bacterium
GCTCAGAAGAAAGCGGAACAAGCCGCCGCGAGCGCGGTTTCTCCCATTGTCGTGGACGAGCTGGACCCGGGCCAGCATGGTTTCTGAGCCATGACTTACGCGCCTGGCATTGCGATGGTTTCCCCCAGCGGTTATGCGCCGGAGCAGGCTATGGTGCAGCGTGCGATTGACCGGTTGCAGACACGTGGATGTCGTGTGAAGTGCCTGTACGATCCCGCTGAAATATGCCAGCGCTTCGGCGCCAGCGATGAAAGGCGGGCAGAGCAGTTGCATGCTGCCGCACGTGATCCGGAAGTGGAGATTGTGCTGGCGCTGCGCGGCGGTTATGGCATGAGCCGGCTACTGCCTTTGCTCGACATTCCCATGCTGGCGCGTAGTGGCAAATGCTTCGTCGGGCACAGCGATTTCACTGCGCTGCAGATGGCTTTGCTGGCACATGGTGCGACCAGTTATGCTGGTCCCATGGTGTGCAGTGATTTTGGCAGTGAAGTGGTGAGCGACTTTACGATGCAGCATTTCTGGAATTGCCTGTCGCGTACAGCGTATGAAGTTGGCGTGGAGGTGCAGGGCAATCCGCCATTGTCCGTCACCGGCCCACTGTGGGGCGGCAACTTGTCCATGTTGTGTCATTTACTGGGTACCCCGTATTTCCCGCAGGTAGAGCAGGGTATCCTGTTCGTGGAAGACATCAACGAACATCCTTATCGCGTGGAGCGTTTGTTGCTGCAATTGCAGTATGCCGGCGTGCTGGACAAACAGCAGGTGCTGATACTGGGCGATTTCTCAGGCTATCGCCTGACGCCTTATGACAATGGCTATGACTTTGATGTGATGGTGGCCTACCTGCGTGAACGTTTAAGTATCCCTGTGATAACGGGTTTGCCTTTCGGGCATATACGTGACAAGGTAACCCTGCCAGTCGGCGCGCAGGCCAGGCTCTCGAGTTCGTCTGCACAACTGCTCTTGTCCATGGCCGCCGCTCGCAGGCTTGCTTAAAATCTGCTGCCGATCCACTTGCAGTATCTTCAATTACGCCGCCCGCCTCTGTGGCAATTCTTCTCAGTGATAGAATGACGGCTTTTCCAGCTTACTGATTCAAGGGTTTTACGTGCTTTCCACCGCAAACATCACCATGCAGTTCGGCCCCAAGCCGCTGTTTGAAAACATTTCCGTCAAGTTTGGCGAAGGCAATCGTTATGGCCTGATCGGCGCGAACGGCTGCGGTAAGTCCACCTTCATGAAAATTCTGGGCGGCGATCTCGATCCGACTTCCGGTAACGTCATGCTCGACCAGAACGAGCGCCTGGGTAAGTTGCGCCAGGACCAATTCGCGTTTGAAGACATGCGCGTGCTGGACGTGGTGATGATGGGGCACACGGAAATGTGGGCGGCGATGACGGAGCGCGATGCGATCTACGCAAATCCGGATGCGACCGACGAAGACTACATGAAGGCGGCGGACCTGGAAGCGAAGTTTGCCGAGTATGATGGTTATACCGCCGAGGCGCGCGCGGGTGAGTTGCTGCTGGGTGTGGGCATCGCGATTGAAGACCATCAGGGTCCGATGCGCAATATCGCGCCGGGCTGGAAGCTGCGCGTATTGCTGGCACAGGCCCTTTTCTCCAATCCAGATATCCTGCTGCTGGACGAACCGACCAATAACCTGGATATCAATACCATCCGCTGGCTGGAGAATGTGCTGAATCAGCGCGATTCCACCATGATCATCATTTCGCATGATCGCCACTTCCTGAATCAGGTGTGTACGCACATGGCGGACATGGATTACCAGACGCTGAAAATCTATCCCGGCAATTACGACGATTACATGCTGGCCTCGTCGCAAGCGCGAGCGCAGCAGCTTGCGGCCAATGCCAAGGCCAACGAAAAAGTCGCGGAACTGCAGGACTTCGTGCGCCGTTTCTCGGCCAACAAATCCAAGGCACGCCAGGCAACGTCGCGCGCCAAACAGATCGAGAAGATCAAGATGGAGGATATCAAGCCCTCCAGCCGTCAGCATCCGTTCATCCGCTTCGAACCGGAGAAGAAGCTGCACCGTCTCGCGGTCGAGGCAACTGGCATTTCCAAATCCTATGACCGTCCTATCTTCAGTAACTTCAACATCATGGTGGAGGCCGGTGAAAAGATCGCCATCATCGGTGCCAACGGAGCCGGTAAAACCACGCTGTTGCGTTGCCTGGGCGGTGAATTGTGCGGTTTGCAGCCGGATAGCGGCAGCGTGAAATGGGCTGAGAATGCAAACATCGGCTACATGGCGCAGGACCCCAGCGAAGAGTTTGCGGCTGACAAGAATCTGACCGACTGGATGGGACAATGGACCCAGGAAGGCGATGACGACCAGGCTGTACGCTCCATACTTGGCCGCTTGCTGTTCTCCGGCGATGATGTGAAGAAGTCGGTGAAAGTGCTGTCAGGCGGCGAGAAGGGCCGCATGTTGTACGGCAAGCTGATGCTGGGCCGTCATAACGTGTTGCTGATGGATGAGCCGACTAACCACATGGACATGGAATCCATCGAGGCTTTGAACATCGCGCTGGAAAAATATACCGGCACGCTGATCTTCGTGTCGCATGACCGTGAGTTCGTGTCCTCGCTGGCGACCCGCATCCTGGAAATCCGTGAAGACGGCATTATCGACTTCCAGGGCAATTACGAAGACTACCTGGCCAGCCAAGGCATCGAATAACTGAGAGGGCAGCCTCAGGTGGCGCAGGCAAACAGGAGCAGATCGAGTTCTTCGTTCCGCCTGGCCGCAGCTGCCTTGCCCTGTGTCGAAGCAAGCGTCCTCAGGTAAGCCGGACGCAGCTCCGCCAGGGATCGGGTATTGCGTGCACTGCCCAGGGAGCGCAGGAAGGGGGCCGCAGTGGCGGGGGGGAGATCGCGCAAGCCATCCAGATAACAAGCCTTGATGGCATCGAACAGCGTCGGGTATTCGTCCGGCAAAGCCTTGGGCGAATGGCGCTTCCAATGATCGTCTTCCATGGTCATGGCGCCACCTTCATGCAGCATCTCTCGCGGAAGCGGCATCTCCGGCGGGAAGATGGTGTCCATGATCAGCGAGCTATCACTATCCATGGATTTTTCCCCGGCAGATTTTTTCGCGCCATTTCTGTTGCGACTGCCTGACGAACGGGTCCGCTGCGGACCGGGCCTGGAGACGGAGGGCGCTTCAGATACGGGGGCGATGAATCCCTTGCTTTCCAGTTCCTGCAGCATGGCCTCGCTCACACCCAGTCCGGGATAGATGGTGAGCAGTTCAGACCCGCTGCGCTTGCCATCGATGAGTAGCAACACACTACGAAGACGCAGGGACAATCCATGCTTGCGCGTGGCGATTTCCTCTCGACCCTTATCCGTTTTCTGATAGCAAGTGTGCCCCATGATCTGCTCCAAGCTTTAATACTCGATATGCTATGCAACGCCTCGTGCCAAACAAGGTAAACTGGCGGCAATTTCATCGTTCACCCGGCAACTTTGTCTCAGCGCATCGACGAAAATATTGCACCTGAGCATCAGGGATTATGGATTTTGCTTTATGAAGGGCAAGGGGTTTAACAATTTGTTATATATCGGGATTTTTAAGAAAAGCGCATTGAAGAAAGTGCTGCCTGACCTATCTAATATCCAGCATTCCTCCACCAGGGGCTTGCTTTAATTGACAGAAATACCATCATGCAAACTCAAGAAATCAAGACGGTGCAGTTCGATCTGCCGCGCATGAATGCCGGCGTGACTTGCACGCAAGACGCCTGGGCGCGTGTGCCTGTAGCCCCCTCCCCGGAACAGAAGGCAGAATTGAAAGCGCGCATCAAGCGCCTGCTGAAGGAGCAGGAGGCAGTGCTGGTTTCACACTATTACGTCGATGCGGATTTGCAGGATCTGGCCGAGGAAACCGGCGGCTGTGTATCCGACTCACTGGAAATGGCCCGCTTCGGCCGCGATCATCCTGCCAAGACGCTGATTGTGGCAGGCGTTCGTTTCATGGGCGAGACGGCAAAAATCCTGAGTCCGGACAAGCGCATCCTGATGCCGGACCTGGATGCGACCTGTTCACTGGATCTGGGCTGTCCGGTCGATGAATTCTCGGCTTTCTGCGATGCCCATCCCGACCGCACGGTGGTGGTGTACGCCAATACCAGCGCAGCCGTGAAGGCGCGCGCCGACTGGATGGTTACTTCTTCGATAGGCCTGGATATCGTGGCGCATCTGCATGCGCAGGGCGAGAAAATCATCTGGGCACCGGACCGTCACCTGGGCAGCTATATCCAGAAGCAAACCGGTGCCGACATGTTGCTGTGGCAGGGTTCGTGCATCGTGCACGACGAATTCAAAGGGCTTGAGCTGGAATTGCTGCGCAAGGAACATCCGAAGGCCAAGGTGCTGGTACATCCGGAATCGCCGGCATCGGTGGTGGAACAGGCCGATGTGGTCGGTTCGACTTCGCAACTGATCGCGGCGGCGCAGAATCTGGATGCAACCGAATTCATCGTTGCTACCGACAACGGCATCCTGCACAAGATGCGCATGGCAGCGCCCGGCAAGATATTCATCGATGCGCCGACAGCTGGCAACAGCGCCACCTGCAAGAGCTGCGCGCATTGTCCGTGGATGGCAATGAACAGCCTGCAGAACCTGGCGGAAGTATTGGAGTCGGGGCGTAACGAGGTTCACGTCGATCCGGAAATCGGTCGCAAGGCTTACACCTGCATAGACCGCATGCTGACTTTCGCCGCGCAGCGCAAGGCCAATGTGCGTCCTACTTCAGACCTGGCGAAGGAACAAAAACTTTTTTCCGGCATCGGTCCTGCATGAGTACGCTGATCAATCCTTTTGCCCCGTTCGATACTGATCTGGTATCGGCTTTCGAAGCCAATACACGCACAGCGCTGGAGGAAGACGTAGGAGCCGGCGATCTGACAGGCAAGCTGGTGCCGGAAGGCCAGTGGAGCCTGGCGCGGGTGATCGTGCGCGAGGAAGCGGTGCTGTGCGGTGCGCCGTGGTTCGAAGGAGTGATGAGGCAGGTGGATGCGCGGCTGCGCATTACCTGGCGTTACTCCGAGGGCGCGCTGATGGCTGCCGACACCGAGGTGTGCACGATAGAAGGGCCGGCGCGCTCATTGCTGACCGCGGAGCGCAGTGCCTTGAATTTTCTCCAGTTGCTGTCGGGCGTTGCGACGACAACCCGTCGTTACGTGGAGGCGGTGCAGGGTACCCGCGCTGCCATACTCGATACGCGCAAGACGCTGCCTGGACTGCGGCTGGCGCAGAAATATGCGGTGCGTGTGGGAGGCGGGCAGAATCAGCGCCTGGCGCTGTATGACGGCATCCTGATCAAGGAAAACCATATCGCTGCTGCGGGTGGCATTACGGCTGCCTTGCAGGCCGCTCATGCGCTGAACGCGGCGGTAACGGTGCAGGTAGAGGTAGAGACTCTGGCCGAGCTGGAAGAGGCGCTGGCTGCCGGCGCAAAATCCATACTGCTGGATAACTTCAGCCTGGACGATATGCGGGAAGCCGTGCAGCGCAACCAGGGCAGGGCCTTGCTGGAAGCTTCGGGAGGCGTGAATCTGGACAGCGTGAAGGCCATTGCATCGACAGGCGTGGACCGTATTTCCATCGGTAGCCTGACCAAGGATGTCAGGGCTACCGATTATTCGCTGCGCATCATAGGCTAATACGTTTTTCGCTATTTATAAGCCGACTGTGGAGGGCGTCTTGGCGTCAGCACGGTCGGCAGCGCTTTGGGCAGGGTTTCCGGATAGTCTTCCGTGAAATGCAGGCCCCGGCATTCGTGGCGTGAC
>JAEZLB010000140.1 GCA_023435945.1 Pseudomonadota bacterium
GATGACCAGCACATCGGTGACGAAGTCCAGCAGGTGCAGCGACAGGAACACGCAGATGCGGTCGGTTTCGCTGCTGATGCGGGCCATCAGGTCGCCGGTGCGCTTGGCGCCGAAATAATCCAGCGACAACGCCATCAGATGTTCATAGGTGTGGGTGCGAAGGTCAGATCCTATGCGCTCGCTCACAATCGCAAGCAGGTAGGTTCGCCACCAGCCCAGTCCCCAGGCCAGTAGGGCAGCGCCAAACAGACCCGACAGGTAGAAAGTCACCAGTCCGCTATCCATGGGGGCGCCGCTCTGGTAGGGAATCAGCACCTCATCCATCAGGGGCATGGTCAGGTAGGGGGGCACCAGCGTTGCGGCAGTGGAAGCCAGCGTCAGCACCAGGCCCAGCAGCAACTGGCGCTTGTAGGGGCGGGCAAAGCGCCACAGACGCAGCAGCGTCCAGGCCGAGGGCGGCCGCTCTTCCGCGTTGGCGCAGGCGGTACAGTCTTCGTCTTCTTGCTGCGAAGGCAGCGAGTTCTGGCAACGAGGGCAGCGCCGGACTTCCGGTTCCTCCGAGGTGCCGTGAGCCAGTGCATCCCGCGCCTGGGTAAAGCTCTCTACCAATGCCTGGGCCTGTGCCTGACGCCCGAGCGTGAAGTGCCAGAAGGCGAGTTCGCCGTCGGCGTCATGCAGTGCGACGGTGCCTACACCCGCATGATCATGGCGCACCATGAAATACTGGGGGTGGATGTCGATGTTCTGCCAGGCGCTGTTATCAACCATGCGAAACAGCAGCCTGCGGTTCGTCACCACCAGCAGCCCGGCGGCGAAATGCTTGTTATTGTCGAGATCGGTGTTCAGTTCCGCCAGGATGCGCTCGCCGGGCAGCAGGCGGAATGTTATCGGTGAAGTTTTGTGGTTACTGCTCTGAGTCATCGGCCCACTTCCGCAATGCAATGTTCAAGATAGGAGAGGGCGGTATCGACCTGGTCGATCAATACCAGGCACAGGTCGCCTTCTGACAGGCCAGCGAGTGCCATGTCGATGGCGGCGAATTCGCCGCGTATTTCCCTGATCGAGGAGGTGCGTTGCGCCGTGGTCAATCCTTCGCGCAACAGGGTAATCACATCGCCATCGCTACGGCCGCGCTGGCACTGGTCTTCATACAGGATGACTTCGTCGAAGCTGTCGCCCAGGATTTGCGTCTGGCGGCGCAAGTCTTCATCACGCCGGTCACCCGCGCCGCTGATAACCGCAACACGCCGCCGCGCCGGCAATCGGTCGATGGCGGCAACCAGCGCTTTCATCGCGTCCGGGTTATGGCCATAGTCGGCGATGATGGTCGCACCGTTGAAACTGAAACGATTGAAGCGGCCGGGAGCGGTCTGGGCATCATTAATGAAATTCGACAAGGCTGCACGTATTTGCGTCCATGAGAGACCCAGCGCCCAGGCTGCACCAATCGCTGCCATGGCATTTTCAACCTGGAATCCAAGCTCTCCGTTCAGGGTCAGCGGAATGTCCTGCAGCGGGAAAGTATGTCGCCCGCCTGCTTCTGCTGCGACGATGTGGTTGCCATCGCGGTAGATGACGCGCCCGCCTTCTTTTTCGTGTGCAGCCAGTACCGGGCACCAGGCGCTTTCAGCGAAATAGATGATCTTGCCATCGCAATAATCGGCCATGGCAGCCACATGCGGATCGGCAGCGTTCAGCACGGCATAGCCGGAGGGAGATACGTTTTCGACGATGACGCGCTTGACAGCGGCAAGCTGCTCCACGGTATCGATGAAGTTCATGCCCAGGTGGTCGCCTTCACCGAGATTGGTGACGACCGCGACATCGCACAGGTCGAATCCCAGGCCTTCACGCAGGATGCCGCCACGCGCGGTTTCGAGCACTGCTGCATCTACATCGGGATGCAGCAAGACATTACGTGCGCTTTTCGGACCGCTGCAGTCATCGGCATCGATACGCATGCCATTGATGTAGATGCCATCGGTGCTGGTCATGCCTACGCGTTTGCCGGTGGCAGTCAGCAGGTGCGAGATCAGGCGCACCGTCGTGGTCTTGCCGTTGTTGCCGGTCACGGCTACGAGGGGAATACGTCCGTTGTCATCTTCGGGGAAAAGCTGACCGACGATGGCTTCTCCGACCGGGCGCGGCGTGCCATAAGACGGCGCGATATGCATGCGCAATCCGGGCGCGGCATTCACCTCCACAATGCCGCCGCCTTGTTCTTCCAGTGGCCGGCTGACCGAGGAGCACACCATGTCCACACCGCAGATGTCTATGCCCACCATGCGTGCTGCATCGATGGCGCGGGCGGCGACTTCCGGGTGTACTTCATCCGTGACATCGGTGGCGCTGCCGCCGGTGGACAGATTGGCGTTGTTGCGCAGCATGACGACGGCGCCTTGCGGCGGTACGGAGTCCGGGCCATAACCCTGGCTTTCCAGCGTGGCCAGTGCCAGCGTGTCGAGCTTGATGCGCGTGAGCGGCGTGGCATGCCCATCGCCGCGGCGCGGGTCACGATTCACTTCCGCAACCAGTTCGCGCACACTGCGTTTACCGTCGCCCGTCACTTGCGGCGGGTCTCTGCGGGATGCCGCTACCAGTTTGTTGCCGACCACCAGCAGGCGGAAATCACGACCCGGCAGATAACGTTCCACGATCACTTCCTCATCGATCGCCTGCGCGCAGGCATAGGCAGCAGTGATTTCTTCGCGTGTCCTGAGGTCTACTGCCACGCCCTTGCCCTGGTTGCCGTCGCGCGGCTTGATCACCACGCTGCCGCCCAGCGCGCAGGCGGCTTCCCATGCGGCTTCGGCACTGTTGACGACGTGGCCCAGGGGAACCGGCACACCGGCGTCATGCAGCAGGCTCTTGGTCAGGTCCTTGTCCTGGGCAATCGCTTCTGCAATCGAGGTGGTGCTGTCCATTTCGGCGGCCTGTATGCGCCGCTGTTTGCTGCCCCAGCCAAGCTGTACCAGGCTGCCGGCGGTCAGGCGGGCATGCGGGATGCCGCGCCGTGCTGCGGCCCAGACGATAGAGCCGGTGCTGGGTCCCAGTCGTTCATCTTCGTACAGCGACTGCAATGCTTCGACCGCCGCAGCGATGTCGAAGGGTTTGCCTTCCATCAGTGCATGGCACAGGTCGGTAGCCATCGCTATGGCTTTGCGTCCCACCTCTTCTTCGGCATAACCGACGGCGACCAGCCAGGTACCGGTTTGCGGCGTGGAGGACAATTTGCACAGGTCCACATCGCAGCCGGCACGGCGCTGCAGATACAGTGCGGCGGAGCCGAGAATGTGGGCCAGCGAAAGCGCTTCGCCTTCAGCCTTGGCCGGCATGAATTCGTCGGAAGCAAGGGCGCGCAGGCCCTCCAGGAAGCGGGATACGCCGGTGAGATTCTGTTCGAGCGGCGAGCAGGATACGGTCGCCTCGATGGCGGTACGGCGGCTCCAGCGATTGGGGCCGCGCAAGGCCTTGATGCGTAGTATTTCCATGTTTCCTTCAGTATGAAACAGCTGGTTTCCGGCTCAGTCCTGTGCAGCGGCAAGGCTGTGCAGGACTGCACTGAGAGAGCAATCAGGCTGCAATGGCGGTTTCGTAGACCTCAGCCAATGAACGGCACAAGGTCTGGGGTGGAATGTCGAGTGCCCAGGCAGCACAGGCGGCAGCCAGCATGGTTTCGAGTCGTTGGGCCGGGATGGTTTGCAGATCCATGGGAATGACGAGCTCATGTTCACCGCTTGCGAATACCATCGCATTCTTGCGCGCGAATACGGCGCGGCCGCCGTTGACGCGATGCTCGGTCACGATGGAAGAGGCGTTGAAGCGGCTGAAATAGATGATTTCACCATCGCAGAAACGCGCCAGCTTGGCCGCTGCATTATCGGCATTGAGCACGGCTGCGCCATCCGGCAGTACCACGTCCACCGGCGTGCGTGTCACTTTCTGCATCTGTTCCGGCGTGAGGAGATCGTAAGCAGGAAGCCGCTCCGCTTCATCGATGCGCATCACGATGCCGATCCGGCTGCGGGCGTAAGCCAGGCCTTCCGCCAGGATGGATTCCCAGCGGTGCTCGCACACGGCGGCTTCCAGGACCGGATTGCGCAACAGGCGCTGCGTGGCTTGCGCTTGCGTCTGGTCGCCTTGCTCCAGCCGGCGCGACCCCAGATACAAGCCGTCCGCGCAGGCCAGGCCGGTTTGCGGATAACGCAAGGACAGCAGGCGCGCCACGGCATGAGCCACATCGGTTGTGTCGCTGCTGCCGCTGACGCTCACGATGGGCAACTGGCGTTCATTCTTTTCACCGAACAGATGGTCGATAATGGCCGAACCCACCTTGTCGCCCAGCGCCGGATCGACATCGATATAACGCTGGAGATCCACACGGGCCCGCACGGCCAGCACGTGGCCGCCGGTTGTGTTCAGGGCTTGCGAGAGCATGGGTGCCATCACCTGGACTTCGGCGACTTCCAGTCCCAGCACACGCGTTGCCATTGCCGCCAATGAGGCAAGCTCGGGGTGCAGTTCATGCGTGACATCGCGCATTGCCGGCAACTGCAAGGCAGCGACGACACGGTTGTTGGCGATCAGCAGGCGATAGTCGCGGCCCGCGACGAAAGTCTCGGCAAATACGTCTTCATCCAGTTCCAGTGCTTCCCGGTAGGCCGCTTCCAGGCTCTTCCAGGTATTGGTGGCAGGCAGTATGACGCCGCCGTTGCGTGTGTCGCGGGAGCGCAGCACCAGTGGCTGACGCTCATCGTCCCAATATTCACGAAGATCCTCGAGGCGGTGGATCGCGCTGGCGGAGGGCATGGGAATGCCGGCAGCCACCAGCATCTTGCGCGCCAGCTTGTGATCGTCGGCCATGCCTTCGGCGATGGCGCTGTTCAGGGACATCTTGTTCATCCAGATGCGGCGCTGCTGCTTGCCGTAACCCAGCTGAATCAGGCCGTCCGCGCTCAGGCGCATGGCGGGAATACGGCGGCGTGCAGCGGCTTCCAGGATGCAGGCGGTGCTGGCATCAACATGGTGTTCACGCACGACATGCGACAGGCAGCGCACGCTGGCATCCACGTCGAAGGGCTGGTTGTCGATGGCGGCCAGCAGCAGTTCGCGCGCTTCGTGCAGCGCAGAGCGACCGATCGCTTCGTGGGGGGTGCGGAAGACGACCTTGTAATAGCCGCGCCTGGACATTTCCCTGGCTTGGCCGAAGCCAGCTGCGATGCCTGCCTGTATCTGCAGTTCGATCGCGACATGTTCCAGGATATGACCGGCCCAGGTACCTTCGCGCAGGCGCTTCAGGAAGCCGCCGCGTACGCCGGGCGAACAGCGATGCTCGATCAGGCCCGGCAGCCATGCGCTCAGGCGTTCATAGAGTCCGGGGATGAGATTCGAGGGACGGTCCTCCAGCTCGCCGATGTCTATCCATGCTTCCAGAATGGGGCGATAGGTCCAGATGCTGGGGCCGCGAAGAAAGAAGGTCTTGATGATGTCGATGCGCGCTGCCTTGGGCGCATTGTTGTGAGTGGCTGTAGGCAGCAAGGCCTTCGTTGTCATTGTCATTCACGTTCCTCTTGGCTATCTGATATGCATTTTACAAGTACACCCTTTCAGCAAAGGGTGTGCCAGTGAGGTAAATTTGAATTAAATCAGAGGCTTAGCTTTAATTTTGAGAGGGTGGTGGCAAGGGGGGGGCGCATAAAGTCCTGAAACCTGTCGCCTGGCAGCGACAGGTGGTGTGACTAAAAAATACAAGTTATTGAATTTAAAGGATTTATTTATGTCGCTGATCGGCGACGCTGTCGCTTTCGACTCGAAAAAGGTTGGGGGTCAAGTCATGCTTTTGCAGCAATCGATAGAACTCAGTGCGGTTGCGCTCCGCTAGTCTGGCAGCGTCAGAAACGTTGCCATCCGTGAGTTTAAGCAAATGAATCAGATAATTTCGTTCGAATCGCTGCTTGGCTTCGGCATAGCTCAATACCTCCAGAGAAGGAATGCGCAAGGCGCGCTGCACCAGTGACAGCGGAATCAAGGGTGTCGTTGCCAGCGCACATAGCTGCTCAACCACGTTATAAAGCTGTCGCACATTGCCGGGCCAGGCTGCCGATACCAAGGCTTCCAGCGCATCCGGTGCAAAGCCGTTCAGGGATTTCTGATACTTCCCGGCCAGCTGGCGCATGAAATGATGGGCCAGCGGGGCGATATC
>JAEZLB010000216.1 GCA_023435945.1 Pseudomonadota bacterium
TGCCGCCGATGGATTGAACGCAGGATTGGGAACAGGACGTTTCATCACCTGGCCAGCCGACGGACTGAAAGAGGTGCAAACAGAGTTTCTAACCGATAGCGAGATCCCCGATCCTCTGCCGGACCAGAATGAGGCCGGTTATCCGATTAGCATCCATGCCGATATTACTTCTCGCATCGTTGTGCAGCAATTCACCCTGCGCCAGCCCGGCGGTCAGATTCTTGCTGCGGAATTGTTGTCCAGCGATACGGACAGCAACACCGAGCCTTCAACAGCAGCCCTGATTCCTTTAGAAGTCTTGCAGCCTGCAACGCTTTATGAAGCCAGGTTTATCGGCGCTGTTGACGGGATTCCGGTTGATCACATATGGCAATTCACCACCCGTTGAATCATTTCATCTTATTTTGCTGTGAGGGAAAAGAGGGTCGGTAATTTTAGGGTGATGAAAAAATAGTCAGCATCGGCCATGCTCCGCGAGGTTTTCCTTGAGGCAGCACGTCTTTTGTCATACCGCAGGCTGCCGCGAATTCTTTTTGTTTAAGGTGAAACCCTGACGCGGCCGTACGTTCCAACAGAACTGGTGTATCGGATCACAGGGAGCCAAGCAGTTCGGTCATGGAAAGCGTCATTGCAACGTGAGGTTCCAAGTAGCGCTCGTACCAGACAAAGGAAACAGGCAAGGGCAACATTCGCCCTTATGCTAAGGATCGGGCTGGCGCTCAAAGCGCCGGCTCCGAATGACAGACATGGAGTGGGAATTTGCCATGCGCCGTACAGCTCTTTATAGCAGCAGTTCCCGCCGTCCCGCGGAACAGACCACCCCCCGGCGAGCGCTCCTGACTTGGTAAAGCCTTCTCCTACACCGGCCCCGGAATCCGTCTCCCCTCGCAAAAAACGCTGGCGCGAGTTACTGCATAAACAGGTGTCGACCAGTACGGTCGTAGCGACGCTGATGGTGCCAATTGTGCTTGCGCTGGGTTTTCTCGCCTTTCGGCCCATGTCATTCATGCTGACGCAGGAAGATATTGATGCCGCCGTCACGCATACCCTGGAAAACACCATTCTCCCCTCCCCCGGCATTAAAGCCTACCAGGCTATACAGCCCTCGGTGGTACGCGTCACCAGCCTGAATCCGCAAGGTAAGAAGCTGGTAGAGGATGGTGTGGGAACCGGGGTGCTGATCATCGACAAAGGCGTGATTCTGACCAACCTGCACGTCGTGCTGGGCGCACAGCAACTACAACTGACTTATGCGGATGGCAGTCAGTCGGATGCCTACGTGATTGGCATGCGGCCGGAGCAGGATCTGGCGGTGTTGCAGGCACAAAAGGTGCCCAAGAATATCGTGCCGGCCACCATGCGCTCCTCTGATCAACTGAGACCGGGAGAGCAGGTTTTTGCCGTCGGCTTTCCTTTTGGCATCGGCCCGTCTGTTACGGCGGGCGTGGTATCGGGCTTAAAGCGTGATTATTTATCGCCGGAAGGCCAGCGAGTGTTGAGAAACCTGATCCAGTTTGATAGTGCCGCCAACCCGGGCAACTCGGGCGGGCCACTGGTGACATCCGATGGCAAGGTGGTCGGTATTGTGACCGGTATTCTGAACCCAACTTCGCAGCGCGTCTTCGTGGGCATCGGATTTGCGGTCCCCATAGAAAGCGCGGCACAGGCTGCTGGCATGCCGCCTTTTTAAAAATAACAAACAGGAATTAGAAAAATTTGAAGTTCAAATTAGATATTTATTAGAGATTAAAAGTGGGTAGATATTAGAAATTGGTTAGAGAAATAAATTTCAATTATTAGAGTTATATTAGATATTAACTTAACTCTAATGTTAATTAATTAGAATTGATTAGATATGATTAGAGGATTCTATGGAGTTTGTGCGAGGTGAGCGATTAGGTGAAAACAAGAATGATGCTTCGATGCTAATGGAGCGCATTCTATACGAAGTAAAACGCGTGGTGGTTGGGCAGGATCGTTTTCTCGAGCGCGTCATGGTGGCGATGCTAGCTCAGGGACACCTTTTGGTGGAGGGGGTGCCAGGCCTGGCCAAAACGCTGACTGTAAAAACCCTGTCGCAGGCGATACGCGGTTCCTTCAAGCGTATCCAGTTCACGCCGGACCTGGTGCCGGCCGACCTGATTGGTACGCGTCTGTACAACCAGAAAAGCGGTGAATTTACAACGTCGCTGGGGCCGGTGTTTGCCAATTTACTGCTGGCTGATGAAATCAATCGCGCACCTGCCAAGGTGCAAAGTGCCCTCTTGGAGGTAATGCAGGAACGGCAGGTCACGATTGCCGGCAATACGCATTATGTTCCCGAGCCCTTCCTGGTGATGGCGACTCAGAATCCGATTGAAACCGAGGGCACTTATCCGCTGCCGGAAGCGCAGGTGGATCGTTTCATGATGAAGGTGGTGGTCGACTATCCCAGTTATCAGGAAGAGTTCGTGATTGTCGAGCGCAGCATCGGTGCGGCTATAGAAGTGCAGGCTGTTGCCACGACGGACCAGTTGCATGCGATACAGAAGGAGTGCCGCACTATTTATGTGGATCCCTCGCTGGTCCAGTACGCGGTGAAGCTGGTGACCGCTACACGAACGCCCTCGGCGTACGGGCTGGGCCATCTGCAGCGTTATATCGAATATGGCGCCAGTCCGCGTGCCAGCATTAACCTGGTGGAAGGCGCACGGGCACTGGCATTTTTGCGTGGCCGGCGTTACGTATTGGCTGAAGACATGGTGGACCTGGCTGCCGATGTACTGCGCCATCGTGTCGTGCTGAGTTATGAAGCCATGTGCGAGTCTATCGACAGTGACGTGCTGATCCAACAGATCATCGCCAAGGTGGCGCAACCTGAAAAACCGCTGGAAGCTTATGCTGGACGCATCGTCAACGCCGTCAACTCCTGATCAACTGCTGCGCCGGCTGGAATGGACGGTACTGCGGCGGCTGGATGGTTACTTGCAGGGCAATCACAAGACCCTGATGCGCGGTGCCGGCCTGGATCTGGCAGATTTGCGTGAATACCAGCATGGCGATGATGTGCGCCATATCGACTGGAATGTGACAGCACGCCTGCAGACACCGCATGTGCGCGAGTATCGCGAGGATCGTGAGATCAGTGCATGGTTCCTTGTTGACCTGAGTCCTTCCGTAAATTTCGGTTCCGGAATCATGCGCAAGAGCGAGCTGGCTATCGAATTCGTCGGCGCGATGGCGCGTCTGTTGACCGGGCAGGGTAACCGCGTGGGGGCGCTGCTTTATGGCAATCAGTCCGATGAAATCCTGCCTGCTCGCAGCGGACGCCGGCATGTGATGCTTTTGCTGCAGCGCATGCAGTCACAGATGGCATATGCAATGCAATCCACGGGAGAGACCACCAGTCTGGCAGGCTTGATCCAGACGGCGGCATCGGTGTTGCGCCGGCGCTCCATGGTATTCGTGGTGTCGGATTTCTTCAGCACGCCCGGTTGGGAGCAGCCTCTGGCCTATCTGGCGCAGCGCCATGAATTGGTGGCGGTGCGGCTGTACGATCCTATGGAAACCGATTTGCCCGATCTGGGGCTGGTCACCATGGAAGATGCGGAAACGGGCGAGCAGTTGCTCGTGGATACGCATGATCCGGCATTCCGGTATCGATTCATGACGCTGGCCAGGCAGCGTGAAGATCAGTTGCGAGCAGCCCTGGCCCGCGCAGGCGTGGATGCGCTGGAAGTATCGACCGGCGAGGATTTGTTCGAGGCTATGGTGCGTTTTAGCGACATGCGCAAGCGGCGTGCCCGCAGCAGTCTGGCCAGCCGTCATGCATCGCCAGCCTCTTCTGTGCATACGGAGGAGCCGGCATGACTTTCCTGTGGCCTAATCTACTATGGCTGATGCTGATTCTGCCCTTGCTCGCAGCGGCTTATGTGTTGCTGTTGCGGCGGCGTAAAAAGCTGATGCTGCGTTATGCCAGCCTGGGCCTGGTCAAGGATGCCATCGGTAGCACACCCAGCTGGAAGCGGCATGTGCCGCCGGCCCTGTTCTTGCTGGCCATCGCAGCGGCGCTGTTTGCCGCAGCACGACCCACGGCAGTGATGACGGTTCCCGGCAAGCAGCAAACCATTATCCTGGCCATGGACGTTTCGATCAGCATGCGCGCAACCGATGTGCAGCCCAATCGCATGGTCGCAGCCCAGCGTGCGGCCAAATCATTTCTCGAAGAATTGCCGCCTGACGTGCGCATCGGCATTGTCACGTTCGCCGGCACCGCCGCCGTATCCCAGCAGCCGACCAACTCGCGCGAGGATTTGACTGCGGCTATCGATCGATTCCAGCTGCAGGGTGGTACTGCCATCGGCAGCGGAATCATCATGTCGCTGGCGACCCTGTTTCCGGAAGCCGGTTTTGACCTGGCGGGGCTGACCTATGCCACTTCTGGAGGACGCAGCCTGCAAAATGGTGCCAGCTCCGCTCCCGGCCAAACGCCTGGTCAGGGGGCGGCGCCACCCGGCCCGGCCGCCGCACCCGGCTCTCACGAAACGGCCGCCATCATCCTGCTCACCGATGGCCAGCAGACGGCAGGCATAGACATGATGTTTGCCGCTCGCATGGCCGCCGAGCGTGGCGTGCGGGTCTATACGGTGGGAATTGGTACCCCCGACGGCGGGGACGTGACCTTCGATGGCTGGTCAATGCGGGTGGAGCTGGATGAAAATTCGTTAAAGGAAATTGCCCGTATCACCCAAGGGGATTATTTCTATGCCAGCACCACCAATGAATTAAAGAAAGTTTACGACTCTCTGAATGCCCGCTTGGTATTCGAGAAAAAGGAATTTGAGATTACCGCTCTTCTGGCCCTGGTAGCGGCATTCTTCTCCATGCTCTCAGCAGGCTTATCGGTTTTCTGGTTCAACCGTATCCTCTGATTTCTCCGTGAGTGATGGACGGGCTACGCTTGCCCATAAGCAGGCGCTTCCACTTGCCTTCCCTGTGCCTTTATATATTCCTATTCAGTCTCTTTTCGCGATAGACATTGTTATAAGGAATGATTAAACTGGCGAGCGTGTCAGGACGGCAATAATATTATTGCAAGGTTGTGCAGGGACAGGACAGCACAACCGGTTTCTGATTACAGGAGCTCAGCAGGCATCGGGCGATGCAAGAAGCGGTGCTTGGCGACGACACATCGGCAAAATAATCGCTGCCGCAGCTGTAATGGAGAACAACCCGTGAGCGGTGAAGTAAAAGCAAAAGAAATCGTTTCCACGGTACGCGATATGGCGGACCGGCCGTTTGTCGTCTCCGTCACTCATCAATATGCGAGCGAATGGCAAGAGCTGGCTTTGTTTGTCCTGTTAGAAGATGAGGCCAAGGACAGAGAAGTGGCACGCTTATGCAACGCCATCCTCCAGCATTTGAATGAGGTTCTGCCCCGAGGCAACCCGCATTTCAGCTGGCAAGTGCAATTCAAGCGCCAGGCTCAGATCATCGAAGTCATTTTCCCCGGCGACGCACAGCGCAAAGTAAATACCGTGCGTTATCCGCGCTGAGACATTCTCTTATTCCCAGCATTTTCAGAAGTGTTACTTTCTGTCCACGTCAAATGGACAGGCCCTCCCCTGAGAAATTACACTCTTTGCGATTAAAACAATGGCTGTTTGAGGCCGCACTTCAAGAAGGTGGCCATCTTCAGGGCCAGGAATAGAAGCAAGCTTGGTAAAACTGCATGGCAAAACCATTTGCCACTTAGAAGTCTTCCATCGAGGTTCGGCCCTTCACAGGCCTGTATCGTCTTCTTTGCCTTCTTCGCCTCTCTCAGTCAGCGAAGCTGTTTTACTTGTCGCTCAGAGGAGGCACATGACAATGAAATCCAACGAGATGCTGGGTGTGGCGTTAATGGTGGGGGCGCTCTTACTGGCTATCCTCGCATGGACCTTCAGTCCCGCATTGGGCATTTCTGCAGGGGCTTTGTTCTTTATAGGCGCTCATCTTTTTTATACAGAACGCCAGCAACGGCAGCTTTCCTCTTCTTCCGAGCAAAAAAACGTTGCGGTTTTCAACGATTCCTCCGCCTCTTGACGCTATTGCTCTTTGCTCAGCCAGGTAGCAATGGCCTTGTCCTGATCATCCATCTGCTGTACCAGTCTTCCATACCGTTGCTGAAAAAAGTGTTCGATGACGTCGCTGCACTCGGCGCCGACTCGCATCAGGGAGGCCACTTCCTGCCACAGCGACTTGGGAGAGCTGGCGCCCTCCAGCAAGCGCCGCTGCAGAAAAGAAACCTCACGGGCTGACGACCAGGGGGATTGCAGGCTGGAACAAATAGTACGCAAGCTGCCTTCGAGTTGGCGCGATGCGGAAAAATGCTGCGGAATGGGGGCGAATGCCTTTTCAATAAAACGGGTAACAAGGTAACGATCAATCATCAGGCGAACCCTGTTGTCCAGGTTCATGGGCAGCAGTTTCCCGTCCATGTAAAACGGCACGCGCATCAGCATCTGCTCACTGTCGTGGCCGCCCACTACCGAGGCAAGACTGCCACGGCGAAATAGCCAGATCGGCTCTATGTCCTCCCATGCAGCCCCTTCATTGAGCATCAGGGCCATCGCTTTGATAT
>JAEZLB010000286.1 GCA_023435945.1 Pseudomonadota bacterium
CTCCTCATCCGCTGGACCAATCTGAAACAGGGTCGTGCCTGCGTATCCGGAAGGAGCCATTTTTCCCGGGGCCTACTTAAGCCAGGTTGTGATAGATCTCTTCTTCCTGCAGGAAGTGCAATTGAAGAATAAATTTCAAGGCATAAATCGTATCCTGCAGTTCCTGTCTGGTCTGCTGACTCACTTGCCCCGAACCGTCGCCGACGACCTCGTTCAGATGAGCAAGGGTGCGCCCAAGTTTTTGTATTTCCTGATGGGTCCGGCTCATGGAACCCAGTGGATCAGTACCTCCTATCTGGCGTGCAATACGGGGATAGAGTTCCCGGTCATCCTGGCTTTCATGAGGCAGCAATTTCTCCCGCATCAAGGTATTAATCTCCGCCATTTCAGTCTTCACATTGTCGATTGGCATCTGGGGCAGGTGATGAGCAAACTTGCCAAGGCGGTCAAGCAGCGGAGCAAGTTCTACATGTTCACTGCGCAGCCTTGCCAGTTCTTCCGGCGATATCCGCTCTCGGGTCCCCCCTCTTTCCAGGCGCAGAACGCGTAACGCATTCAGGATCACTGCGACGTCAATGAATTCCTGCACAATGGCCCCCATCAATGGAGGAAGGTAACCCAGGGCGGCTACCAGCATGGCCAGAACAGAGAGGCCCATGCCTGCGATAACGCTTTGCAGCGCAATGCGACGGGTTCCCTGGGCAATGCGCAAGGCAAATGCCAGGCGGTCCAGCCTGTCAACCAGCAGCACGATTTGTGCGGCTTCCGCTGCAGCAGCAGCGCCCCGTGCCCCCATAGCGATACCAACGTCGGCGGCCATCAGGGCAGGCGCATCGTTGACTCCGTCACCGATCATCACGGTAACCCCACGCTGGCGTGAGCCCGAGATGGCAGCCAGTTTGTCCGGCGGAGACTGCTGTGCGAGGACCTCGTCCACCTCCAGGGTCCGGCCTATTGTTTCAGCAATGGCCTGGCGATCGCCGGTCAGCATCACGATGCGGCTGATGCCTGCCGCACGCAACATACGCAAGGCATGCGGCGTCTCGAGACGGATTTCATCGGCGAATTGCAATGCGCCCCGCACTTCGCCGTCAATGCTGAGGTAAACATCGGCGCCGCCTTCGTACCCTACCCGCTGATGAAAGCCAGCCAGCCAGTCCGGTTGCGTTTGTGTACCGCTGACATAGTCGTAGCCACCCAGACGAAGCGACTGCCCAGCCACCGTGCCACGCAATCCCTCTCCCGGCGTCTCGACCGTGTCTTGCGGCATGAGCAACGGCAAATTGCGTTCGCGTGCCGCCTGCACTATGGCCTGGGCAATGGTGTGGCGGGACATCTGGTCCAGGGAAGCAGCCAGTTGAAGGACTTGCTCCGGGCTGGTGGACGGTTGCGTGGCAATGGCGACCAGGCGGGCCTGGCCACCGGTCAGGGTGCCGGTCTTGTCGAAGAACAAGGTATTGGCCTGCGCCAGTTTTTCGAGTGCTCCGCCATGCTTGATCAGCACGCCGCGCTGTGCGCAGCGCGACATGCCGCAGAAGATGGCTACCGGCACCGCCAGCAGCAAAGGGCAAGGTGTTGCCACCACGATCACGGCCAGCGCCCGTACCGGGTCCCCGGTGGCGAGCCATGCTGCCCCAGCAATGATCAGGCTGAAAGGAACGAACAACAACGCATATCGGTCTGCCAGTCGGGCGGAAGGCGCCTTGGACTGCTGTGCCGATTTCACCAGCTTGATAATGGCTGCAAAGGTGCTGTTCTCGGCGGTTTGCGTGGCGCGCATGTCGAATGCTGCGCCGGCGTTGACAGCGCCACTTTGCAGCAGCTTTCCGGTGGCATAGGTGACAGGCAAGGATTCACCGGTGAGCGCAGCCTCATCCAGGACGGCCGTTTTCGAAATCAGTTGTCCGTCTACCGGCACGCTTTCACCGCTTCGCACCAGCAGCATATCGCCGGCCTGCACGCTTGCCAGTGGCACCGACACCGGCAAACCGTTGTCATATCTGTTAGCGGTACGCGGTACTTTTTTCAGCAGCTCGGACATGTCGCGTTGTGCCCGTGCTTCCGCATAGGCTTCCAATGCGCGTCCGCTGGCAAGCATCAGGGCGATAACTGCAGCGGTCAAGGCTTCGCCCAGCGCCATTGCTCCGCCTATCGATAACAGTGCCAGCAGGTCCAGGCCGATTTCTCTCCTGGCAAGCGAAACGACAATATCGATAGTGAGAACGGCCAGCATGAGAGCGGCACCAGCCAGCCAACTTTGCTGTGCGAAGTCGCGCAAACCGGCAACATAAAACGCAATACCCGCCAGCAGTGCGACAGAGGTAAATAGCAGCAGTATCGTGTCAAGCCATTTTTTTGGAAAAGCCATGACTCATGCCGTGAATTTAAGTGAAGCCGGGCAAATACTGTACGAGCGCTGCCTATGCAGGGAACCCGGTGCCAGATTTTTCATGATACAGATTTTGTGTTCGTGATGTCCTCCTTTCCGGGTTCCGATATGTCCGTACGTCTTCAAGCCTGTTGCTTACGCTTAGAAACATGGTTGTATGGCAGTTACGCCTGGCTGCTGTTTATCCTCACTTTCTTAACGGCCGGCTCACTCATCGGCGTGCTTCAGCTGCCTCGCGCAGGCCGCCGCATTGCCCATGCGGCGAGCAGAATGATGTACTTTCTAGGCGGAGTTTCCCTGGTTGCAGAGGGCCTGGATCGCCTGCCCGATCGACAGCATATCCTTCTGGTTAACCACAGTAGTTTCGTCGATGGCATTGCCTTAAGCGCTTTGCTGCCACCAACCCCCGGTTATTCTTTTGTGGTGCGACAGGAATACGACAGTCAGGTCTTGTTTTATCCACTGCTTAAAGGTCTGAATACCCTCATACTCGAACGTCATGCCAGTCATGGCGATGCACATCTCAACCGCGACAAACTGATTGCCGCCTTGCAGGAGGGCAGGCAGTTATTAATTTTTCCCGAAGGAGCATTCAGGCCAGAACCGGGACTGTTGCCGTTTCATTCCGGTGCATTCATTGCCTCGGCCAGAGTTGGCGTGCCAATCACGCTAGCGGTCCTGCGCGGCGCCCGAGAGGAGTTACGTCCTGGAACATGGCTTCCACACAGGACATCTTTGCATTTAACGATCGGACCCACCTTGCTACCGGATACCAGTAATGTGAATTCACCCCAGATACTTCAGCAGCAGGCTTACCAACTTATGCAAGAAATTATGCAAGAAATGCAAAAGGATAGGCAGGAAAGCTAAGGCAATTTACCTCACTCTTTCCTTCCAGCTTGGCAATAGAGCGCGCCACAGCTTTTTCCAGGTCGGCCAATTATGGCCTCCTGCAAGAGTTATTACTTGATTGTCGGGCAGACTTTCAGAAAGAAGTTGATTGGCTGGCGCAAACTTGTCACTCCTTCCGTACGCGAGATAAATAGGTAACTCCTCATTCCGCACGGCCCGCTGCTGGAGCCATGCCCACAGGTAACGGGCATAATCTTTGTCAGGGATCGTTCCCGGTTCCCATTGCGCAAGCCCCCCTGCTCGCCTTATCTCATCTATCAAAGTTTTCGTACCCAAGTAGGGGGCGAACAAAACCAATCCTTGTATATGTGTCCTATGACGTGCGGCATACAAAGCAGCACCGAACCCTCCTAAGGAAACGCCTGCCAGCCAGATGCTTTCATACCCCTTCTTTCTGGCCCATTGCACTACATCGACCGTGACTCTTTCAAAGAAGGTTTCCTTTACGTAGTAACCATAGTGTGCATCCACCATGACTGCATCGGCTTGCACTCCCTGCATTCGCATATCCTCAACTATGCCGTTTTTAATGAAATCTTCTGCCATATCCCCAATCCCCGGAAGAAAGACGATAAGGGTGCGCCCCTTTCCCATTTCATGAAATCTTCTCAACGGACTGCCTGTGGAAAGCAGGGAAACAAAGCCAGGGTGCAACAAAGCCAGGCGCGCAAATAGTCCTCGCT
>JAEZLB010000326.1 GCA_023435945.1 Pseudomonadota bacterium
CCATCCTGCGGCAGGTCGCGCTTCAGAGCGGCGACGATTTCCCCTGGCTTCTTATGGAACACGATATCGTCGTGCGCAGCGGAGCCTTTCCACGCCGACACCGGCAACAGGATGATCGCAGCCAGCACGATTAAATGAGGCACTGCGAACCATATCGTCCAGTGCAGGTACTTCTTCATTTCCTGCGGATGAGCGACCAGGCCGTAAAAAATATAAACAAAAGGCATGAAGCTCAGCACCCAGTGCAAACCTATGCTCTTCTGGGTCGACAGGATCAGGTAAAGCGTGAATGGCACCAGGAACAGCACCACGATGGGCCCGTAACGCTTGAACTCCCTACCGGAACGCATCAGGCTGATAAACACCCATGGCGTCACCAGATATACCATCATTGCCACATACCCAATGAAAGTCTTGTAGGACCACGCGGCATCTTCATGACGATTCACGATGTTGAACATCACATTGCTCCAGCAATGCGTAATGTTGTACATCACATTCACCGCAGCAAACGGCAACGAGCAGATTACGATGACAAAGAGCGGCAGCCAGCCTTTGCGACTGCGTATCAGGTAAATGAAATAAGCAATCGCCAGCAAGCCGGCAAAATACTTGGACAGGAGCGCCAGCCCCAGGAATACGCCGCTGGCGGCGAACCAACTCAGGCGGCCGTTCATGTGGCCGCGAATGAAGCAGTAGCCAGACCAGAATATGAAGAAAATCAGCGGCGTATCGGTGGTAACGACATTCAGCCCCCAGGTAAAGGGCAAAGCGAGAAATAGCGACCCCAGCCAGTATGGCGCAGCCGGTTGAGTGGTCGCGAGTCGGCGCAGCAGATCCACCATGCCCAAGGCAATAACGCTCCACAGCAACACTGTGGCGAAGCGTACCGACAAGGGATGGCTGGAAATCTGGTTCAGCCCATACAGCATCCAGCCAACCATGGGCGGATGATCGTAGTACCCCCAGTCCGGATACACGCCCCACTGATAGAAGAAGGCTTCGTCACCGGTGAAGGGGAAAGCGGCAGCCAGCCAGAGCTTGAGCAGAAAGGTCAGGCCGAAGGTCCAGAAAAAAACCCGTTTTGCGTAAATCGGGTCGACAGCGAAGATGATGGGAGGCGTTATGGCACTCATTAATTACATTTCCTTATTGCTTGATAGCCAAAAGCAGCACGCCGATGATAATGAAGGCAGCGCCGGAGAGCTTGGCCAGACTGAGACTTTCCTGCAACAGGAAAATACCGGCTAGTGTTGTCAGCAAGATGCCCAGGGCGGTGAGCGGGTAGGCAACGCTGACATCCAGCTTACCCAGCACCATGAGCCACAATCCTGCGCTCAATCCGAAGCAGCTCATGCCACCCCAGATCAAGGGACTGCTCAATGCTAGGCTATACACCGATGCAAAACCTCCCTGCATCTCCTGCTGTATCGCAGGAGATGACATACCCATCTTCAGCAGCACCTGTGCCAGCGCAGTCAGGCAGACGCAGAAGAGGGCAAGAAAAAAAGCAAGCGCTTGACTCATAAACTCCATTCGAAAGAAGCGGCGATGATAATGCATCCGATCAGAATACCTGCTGCCCAGCTCTTGGCATCTGTGATGGCGAAATGTACCGGGTCATCATGAATTTCCATGCGCGACACCTTGATCCACAAGCGCATCAACCAGATCAATACTACCGGCAGTACCCACCACAGCAGCTCTGGGCTCGGATACAGGACATCGCCGGTCTGGCTGTCAATATAAAGCGCCAGCACCATTACTGCCATGAATCCACTGGAAATGCCCATGGAAATCAGATACGGCAGATCCGTGTTGCGATAGCCGCGCCCTTTTACCGCAGTACGCCCGGCTTCGTTCATGAACTCCAGCTCGGCGCAGCGCTTGACCAGCGCCAGACTCAGGAACATGAATAACGACACCGCCAGCAGCCAGTTGGAAATCTCGACGTGGGCTGCCAGGCCGCCGGCGAGAATACGGTAGGTATACAAGAAAGCCAGTACCATTACATCGACAAATGGCAACTGTTTCAGCCTTGCCGAATACATCAGCGTAATCGCGACATACAGCAGCAGGAACTGCATGAATGCAGGCGACACCTGCCAGGCCAGCCATATCGACAACGGCAGCAACAGCACGATCAGGGCCATGCCGTTCGGGATGCTCAGGACCGACGATGCAAAAGGCCGGTTACGCTTGCGTTGATGGGCCCGGTCGGAGGCCAGGTCAAGCAGGTCGTTAATGACATAGGTCGCCGAAGCGCACAGGCCCAACGCAATAAATCCGATGAAGGTGGACGACCATTTTTCTACAGACAACTCGTGGGCAGCCAGAAGCGGCAGGAATAGCAGCAGGTTCTTGGCCCATTGATGCAAGCGCAGGGCGCGCGCAACATGCCGTATCTGGAAAGGCCGTCCCGGCAGAACCAATGCTGCATCGCCAATTCTGGCAACGCTCGCGATTACCGGCCGGCTCGCATTAACGACGATCATTTCACTTGCCTCGCGCCATACCGAGAGGTCAGCCGTGTCATTGCCGGCATAGGCAAAAGGGCCACTGCCGGCATGCTGCTCAATGGCCTGCAACTTGGCATGGGACTTGAGATTATGCTCATCGTCGCTGGCGATCACATCGCTAAACAAACCCAAATGGTCCGCCACCTTCTGTACCAGGAGTCTATGAGAGGCACTTGCCAGGATCAAGCGGCGGCCGATAGCCTGCTGTTGCTGCAGAAAAGCGACAAAGGGTTCGTTGTACGGCAATAGCGAAACGTCCAGATTCACGCGCCGCGCGATTTCCCCTTTCAGGTGACTGCGCCCGCGCAGCAGCCAGAAAAAACACAGGAATAGGTATAACGGATTCTTCTTGATCAGCAGCAGGAAGGATTCGAACAACAAATCGCTGTTCGTCAGCGTCCCATCCACATCGATGTAGAGTGGTGGGAGGACGGCGTTATCGGAACCTGCGCTCACGCTCTACCTACCCCTGCGTGGCAATGCCACTGGAGATGTCTTGCACGAATTGTCGGATGGCCTGTCTTGCGGCCTGCTGCACTCGCCATTTGCGCGTCCTCGTAGGGGCGGAATCAGTCCGCTGTTTTATTCTTCGCCAAGAATTATGCTGTCACCGGCCGGGAACGTCCGGGACAGCCGCTATTCTGATGAAAGCGGTCCTAATAAGCAATTCCACTCTTGATAATACAAAGGGATCCGGCCCGGACAGTCGCCGGGCCGGAAGAGCATGCAACAACTAGCTTATTTGGAAAGACCAGGTGCGGTATCAGGCAATACCACATTGACATCGAGTACCTCCAGATTGCCCTGGCGGTCCAGCGAAATCTTGATGTCTTCCGCATTGACCTTGGCATACTTGGAAATCACGGCAATCAGTTCCTTGTGCAAGGCGGGCAGAAAATCAGGGCCGTCCAGACCATTGCGTTCGCGCGCAATGATCACTTGCAGCCGTTCTTTTGCCGCAGTGGCGCTTTTTGGCTTGGAATTAAAGAGGAATGATAAAAGCGACATGTCAGCGCCCCTTGAATAAACGCTGGAACAATCCCGGCTTCTCGTAAGTGGCAAAGCGCAATGGAACATCCTGGCCCAGGAAACGGGACACCATATCCTGATATGCCTCGGCCACATCGCTACCTGCAATATGGATGGCAGGGCTCCCCTGGTTGGAGGCATGCAGTACCGACTCCGATTCCGGGATGATGCCAAGCAGCGGAATACGCAGAATTTCCTGCACATCGGCATAGGACAGCATTTCACCGGCTTCGACGCGCTTGGGCGTATAACGCGTAATCAGCAAGAGCTCCTTGACCGGCTCTCCGCCTTCACGCGCCCGACGCGACTTGGCCTGGATGATGCCCAGGATGCGATCCGAGTCGCGTACCGAAGAAACTTCGGGATTAGTCACCACGATTGCCTCATCGGCAAAAGTCAGCGCCATCACGGCACCACGCTCGATACCCGCCGGCGAATCGCAGACGATGTACTCGAAGCCCATCTTGACCAGCTCATTGAGCACGCGCTCGACGCCCTCCTCGGTCAGCGCATCCTTGTCGCGGGTCTGCGAAGCCGGAAGCACGAACAGGTTTTCGCAATGCTTATCCTTGATCAGCGCCTGATTCAGCGTCGCCTCTCCATTGATGACATTGACCAGGTCGTATACGACGCGGCGCTCACAACCCATGATCAGGTCGAGATTACGCAAGCCCACGTCAAAGTCGATGACGGCTGTCTTGTGGCCGCGCAGGGCCAAACCTGAAGCGAAGCTAGCGCTTGAAGTCGTCTTCCCCACGCCTCCCTTGCCGGAGGTGACTACTACAATTTTTGCCACGAACACTTCCTTTCAAAAAAATTAAGGAGGTCTGCGACCGCCGTCAAGCCAGCGGCACTACCTCGATCTTGTCATCAGCCAGTCGCACTTGAGCCGGCTTCTGCTTCAGGTTGGCCGGCAAACCGTTTTCGAAGGTGCGGTAAGTGCCCGCAATCGATACCAGCTCCGCCTCCATGGCCTGCGCAAAAATACGTGCCTGCGCGTTGCCGCTGGCCCCTGCCAGCGCGCGCCCTCTTAATGGCGCATAAACATGGATGCTGCCATCGGCAATCAACTCTGCGCCACTATTAACGACCGCCGTCACCACCAGATCGCGCCCACGCGCATAAAACCGCTGGCCGGCACGTACCGGCGTATCGATGATCATGGCCGGCAAGGCTTCAGCCACGGCTTGTGGCGTAACAGGCATCGGCTCGCTCGATGACGGCGCTGCCGCGACGATGGCCACAGGCTCGGCGAAGACCGGCACAGGCGTACGTGCAACCACATCGATGCTCAATCCTTGTTCGAGAACGGCCGCTTCCATGTCCTCTGGCGCATGGCGCACCGCAACCGGATTCAGTCCAAATGACTTGAACAGGGAAATCAGCGCTGGCCAGTCAGGCACATGCGCCGCGAAATCGCATTCGGCGACATCGAGCACCGCAAACTCATTGGAAAAATAGTCGGGCGTACCGCCAGTAAGATGTTGCAGCGCCTGCTCCAGGACCTGGACGTCCGTGTTACGCAGCAATACCGCGACGGCAACCACGGTGGAAATCTTGATCTCGACAGGACGGGGTTGATTCTCTTGCATAAATTTTTCTAGGAGGCGCTTTCTTTCCGTCCGCTTGATACATACGCAAATCAGTCTTTCCTGCAAAATGAAACAGGCTGCTCCGGAGCAGTCCCAGGCTGGAAAGTGCGCTCTCGCTTGTATAGTGCGGGAGCACTTGATAACTTGCCGCATTATAACCTTGCCTTAGCTCTTGCTTTCAAGCATTTAAGCCGGGTTACAGAGAGTATTTCGGTCTATCAATCCTTTCGGCAGCCTTCCGCTTTGCAAACGGGAAAATCCAAGAGTTTTTCCTGACCTCCCTGCTTAGAACAATTTACGTTGCAGGGAATTATTGCCACTTAAAAAGAAAATTATTTCAAAACTCTCTTGCCCTGATGCGAACCGGAGGGTCCTTTGGTTAAAGGACCCATGACAGATTTTTTAACCGACAAATCACGAATTTTCTGCGCACTGGCAGATTTTTTGCTTACGCAATTCGTTTATACTCCTCGCATGAGTGAAAATTGCGAAAACCTCCCACAGAACACGGCTCCTTCCCTTGATGGGAAACGCCTGCTTGCGTTGGCCCAAGAGACTTTGCAGATCGAAGCCGACGCCATTATTCACCTGAAAAACCAGTTATCCGGCACTGCTGGCCTCGCCCTGACCGAAGCCGTCAGGCTGCTGCTTGAATGCAGCGGGCGGGTGGTGGTTTCCGGCATAGGGAAATCCGGCCATATCGGCCGCAAGATTGCCGCCACACTGGCCTCTACCGGCACCCCTGCCCTGTTTGTTCACCCTGCGGAAGCCGCACATGGCGACCTGGGCATGGTGACCAAGGATGATATTTTCATCGCGATTTCCAACTCGGGCGAATCCAGCGAATTGATGACCATCGTCCCCATCATCAAGCGCATGGGCGCGAAACTGATTGCCATGACCGGCAAGGACAGTTCCAGCCTGGCGCAGCTGTCCAACGTGCATTTGAATGTGGGCGTGGAAAAAGAAGCCTGTCCGCTGAATCTGGCACCCACGGCCAGCACCACGGCCACGCTGGCCATGGGCGATGCGCTGGCCGTAGCCTTGCTGGATGCCCGCGGGTTCCGTGCGGAAGATTTCGCGCTGTCCCATCCAGGCGGCGCGCTGGGCCGACGCCTCCTCACTTACGTCCAGGACGTGATGCGCAGCGGCGATGCGATTCCTGCTGTAGCGGCACATGTCCCCCTGACCGACGCGCTATTCGAAATCACCAAGAAGGGCCTGGCCATGACCAGTGTGGTGGATGCGGACTTCCAGCCAATAGGCGTATTTACCGATGGTGATCTGCGCCGCCTGCTGGAAAAAGGCCAGGACATCACTCGCCTGCACATTGGCGACGTGATGCACAAGAATCCGCGCACCATACAGCCCAACCAGCTGGCGGTGGAAGCCGTGGAAATCATGGAGCAGTTCCGCATCAATCAATTGCTGGTCGTTGATGCGCAGGGCAAGCTGATCGGGGCGCTGCACATCCACGACCTGACTCGCGCCAAGGTGGTGTAATGACGCAAGCCTCATACGACTCCGCCCGCGCCTCGAGAAAAGCTGCCGAGATTCAGCTCATGATCTTTGACGTGGATGGCGTGCTGACCGATGGCGGTCTGCTATTCGGCGCCGAGGGTGAAGTCATCAAGCGCTTTAATGTGCTGGACGGCCATGGCATCAAGCTCCTGATGATGGCTGGCATCCGCACCGCCATCATCAGCGCGCGCAAGTCCACCATCGTGACCAAGCGTGCTACTGATCTCGGCATTCAGCACATTTATCAGGGCGTGCATGACAAGCGCGTCGCCTTTGAACAATTGCTGGCAGATCAGGGGTTGTCAGCAACGGCTTGCGGCTTCATCGGCGATGACGTCATCGACTTGCCGATTCTGTCACGCGTCGGTTTCGCGGCCAGCGTGCCCAATGCCCATGCCGAAGTCCTGTCGCGCGTGGACTACGTAACGCAGGCGCGTGGCGGCGATGGAGCGGCGCGAGAGGTGTGCGATTTCATCCTGCGTGCACAGGGAAAATACGACTCGGTGCTTGCACCCTATCTCGCATGAACCAGCCGCGCTCCGTCAATCGTGTCCGCCTGACCGTGATCATTGTTTTGACGGCGGTGATCGCACTCGCCAGCTTCTGGGTCGTGGAGGTCATGCGCCGCACTGCGGAAGACATGCCCGTCGACCGCCCTGCAGGACAACCTGATTTTTATGTGGAGCGCTTCAATTTTGTAAAAACCTCCCCCATAGGGAAGGTTCAGTATCATATCTCTGGCGAACGGCTCACGCATTACCCCGACAATGACAGCTATCTGATTCAAAACCCTATCGTCAACAGCGTTCTCGAGGACGGGCCGCCGATGATGACACGAGCCGATCGCGCTATCGTCAATGACAACCAGACGCACATTCACTTGTACGACAATGTCGTTGCCGAACGGCCAGCTTCGGCGCAGACTGCCTATTTCCGCTTGCGCTCGCAGTACATGCTGGTGCTACCGGAAGAAGACGTAATGCGAACCGACCAGCCGGTGGAAGTTCTGTTCAATCAATCGAAGGTGACCGGAACCGGCATGGTGGCCAATAACGCTACACGTGAAGTACAAATCCTGGGCAATGCACATGCCATTTATCAACCTCCTTCGTCAAGATAGCCGCACTCCTACCATGCTAAGTACGACGATGTATCGCTTTCTTCACTTCATGGCGGGCCTGCTACTGTTGGCTGGTGCGCACCAGGCTATCTATGCTCAGGGCATCGGCAATCGCATAGACAATACGCAGGCGCCGATGAATATCGAAGCCGATCAACTCTCCTACGACGATGCCAAGCAGGTCGGCACCTTTATCGGCAACGTGGTGCTGACCCGTGGCTCGCTGATCTTGAGAGCCCATCGCATGGTGGTGTCACAAGATCCTCAGGGCAATCAATTCGTGACCTTGTACGCCGGCGCCAGCAAACCGGCCACCTTCCGCGAACGTCGCAATGCCGTTGCCGACTCATGGGTTGAAGGCCAGGCTGGCGACCGCATTGAATACAACGGGCAGACGGAAATCGTTCAACTTTTTGGCCGCAGCAAAGTCACCTTGCTGGAAGGTACCCGCGTCACCGATCAGGTCGAAGGAGATTTTATTTCTTACGACAGCCGCGCCGAGTTCTACACCGTCAAGAACAAGGCCAGTGAATCCCCCAATGATGGCGGCCGCATCCGCGTCACCATACAACCCCGTAATGAAAATAAGGGTCAATAAAGATGTCCAGCACGCTGGTTGTTAAAGGCTTGCAGAAAAGTTATGGTGCGCGGCAGGTCGTGCGCGATGTTTCTCTCGAGGTTAAAAGCGGCGAAGTAGTCGGCCTGCTGGGGCCGAATGGCGCCGGCAAAACCACTTCCTTTTACATGATTGTGGGCCTGGTTCCATCAGATGCAGGCCATATCTATCTTGATGGCACCGACATTTCCCACCTGCCAATCCACCGCCGCGCAGCCTTAGGCCTCTCCTATCTGCCCCAGGAAGCTTCCGTCTTCCGCAAATTGACGGTAGAAGACAATATTCGTGCCGTCCTGGAGTTGCAACGCAATAACAAGAAGGCCCTAAGCAGAAATGAAATCGATGATCGTTTGAATTCGCTGCTTTCGGAATTGCAAATCGAGAAGCTCAGAGAGAATCAGGCATTGTCACTTTCCGGCGGTGAGCGCCGGCGGGTTGAGATTGCACGCGCCTTGGCAACCAATCCGCGTTTTGTGTTGTTGGACGAACCCTTTGCGGGCGTGGACCCGATTGCCGTGATCGAAATTCAGCGCATTGTGCGCTTTCTGAAAGAGCGCAACATCGGTGTGCTGATCACAGACCATAATGTCCGGGAAACCTTGGGCATTTGCGACCATGCCTACATCATTAACCAAGGGGCCGTGTTAGCCAGCGGCAGGCCTGATGAAATCATCTCCAACGAATCGGTGCGGCGCGTCTATCTTGGCGAGCACTTCAAGATGTAACGATAGCGCATGAAACAGTCCCTGCAACTTCGCATGTCTCAGCATCTGGCGCTAACGCCCCAGTTGCAGCAATCCATCCGCCTGCTGCAACTGTCAACGCTGGAACTGCATCAGGAACTGGAGCAGATTTTGGCGGACAACCCCCTGCTGGAACGCCTGGATGATCCGCTGGACAATTCGGTACGGCTCCTTGCTGACGGTGCGCTAGGCCTCTCTGCAAGCTCCCTGCCACCTGATCCGGCTCCAGTTGAGTCTACAAGCGCCTCTACCGCAGAATCCGATGGCCATGCCGATGACTTCCCGGCGAGTGAGAGTACTTCAGGCTCCGATAACGACTGGAGTTTCGATGACGTGGCTCGCCCCTCCAAGACGCCGGAGGATGACGATGCCAGACCGCAACTGGAAGCCGCTCATATCAGCCTGCGAGAACACTTGCAGGAACAAGCAAGATTAACGACAAACAATTTGCGTGACTGCGCGTTGACTGAACTGATTATCGACGCCCTGGATGACAATGGTTATCTGGAAGAGTCTCTGGAAGATATCCATGCACGACTGCCGGGAGAATTGAACATCGATCTGGATGAACTTAATATTGCCTTAAAGTTAGTCCAGAGCTTCGATCCGCCCGGTGTTGGCGCGCGCAATATTTCAGAATGTCTGTGTCTGCAAATCCAGCGCTTGCCCAAAGTGCCATTCGTATCGCGCCGCCTTGCCCTGACAATCGCAGAAAATCATTAGACCCTGTTTGCACAGCGTGATTTCAATAAGCTGAAGAAGGCCCTGAATTGCGACGATGAAGACCTGCGTGAAGTACAAGCGGTCATCAAGCGTTGCAACCCGCATCCGGGTTCGGCCTATGCCAGCGATGCTTCAGATTACGTGGTGCCCGATGTGATCGTAAAACGTGGCAAGAACGGCTGGCAGGTTAGCCTTAACCATGATGTGATGCCAAGGCTGCGCGTGAATGCTTTATACGCGAATATTCTCAAACAAAACAGAGGCGACGGCTCACTCAGCTCCCAATTACAGGAAGCAAAATGGCTGATCAAGAACATGCGTCAGCGCTTCGACACCATCTTGCGTGTGGCACAGGCCATCGTCGAGCGGCAAAGGAACTTTTTTTCGCACGGCGAAGTCGCAATGCGCCCCCTTGTCTTGCGCGAAATAGCTGATACACTTGGTTTACACGAGAGCACCATTTCTCGTGTCACGACGCAGAAGTATATGTTGACCCCTCACGGCATGTTTGAATTGAAGTACTTCTTTGGCAGCCATGTGGCCACTGAAGCGGGGGGAGAGGCATCGTCGACTGCGATTCGCGCACTTATCAAGCAATTAATTGGAACGGAGGATACCAAGAACCCACTGTCCGATAGCAAAATTGCAGATATGCTGGGCGAACAAGGAATGGTAGTAGCGCGCCGCACTGTGGCAAAGTACCGGGAAGCTCTGCGCATTCCGCCTGTCAATCTGCGTAAATCGCTGTAGGTCCGCGGGCGCTTGGGAACATACTGTTCTGATAAGCGAGGGTTGTTTTACCAACCATGGTAGGCAACAGTACCTATAGGAGCGTCGTATGAACTTGACAATCAGCGGTAACCACCTGGAACTCACTCCGGCCATACGTGAGT
>JAEZLB010000067.1 GCA_023435945.1 Pseudomonadota bacterium
GGTTAACTTTGCGCAGCAAAGTTAAGAGAGCGAATGCGAGCGGCCATAGCCAGACCCTCCTATTGCGTGGAGGCCACGTATGAAGAAGCTTCTCATCATGGCGGCCGGCACAGGCGGACACATTTTCCCTGGCCTGGCGATCGCTCGCACCATGCAGGAGCGGGGCTGGCAGGTCAGTTGGTTGGGAACGGAACATGGCATGGAGCGGGATATCGTTCCTAAGAGCGGCATTGAGATGGATACCATCAATTTCCGTGGTATGCGGGGTAAGGGGCTGCACCACAGCCTGACCGGCATGTTCAAAATGGTGGCGGGCTTTGCTGCTTGCCTGCGGCTGATCGGGCGTCGCAAGCCGGATGTGGTGCTGGGTATGGGCGGATATGTGACAGTGCCGGGTGGTATCGCTGCAAAGATGCGCGGCACGCCATTGGTGCTGATGAATGCCGATGCGGCACTGCTGTTGTCGAACAAGGCACTGGCTCCTGTCGCCAGCAAAGTGTGTTTCGGCTTTGGCGGTGATGTTGGCGCGGTGCCGGGCAAGGCGGTAGTGACCGGAAATCCGGTGCGGCAGGAAATCATCAATGTGCCGCCGCCGGGCGAGCGTTACGCGATACGTAACGGACCGCTGCGCATACTGGTGATTGGCGGCAGCCTGGGTGCCAAGGTCCTGAACGAAACCTTGCCTCAGGCGCTGGCCCGGATGCCGGCAGAACAAAGGCCGGTCGTGACGCATCAGTCCGGCAAGCAGCATATAGATGTTTTGCGTGACGCCTATGCCGCAGCGGGCGTGGAAGCGGAGCTGGTGGATTTTATTGAAGACATGCCACGCCGTTATGCCGAGGCGGATCTGGTGATTTGCCGCGCCGGGGCGATTACGGTAGCCGAGTTAACGGCAGCAGGGGTGGCCAGCATTCTGGTGCCATTGGTGGTGTCGACCACCTCGCATCAGCGTGATAACGCGCGCTGGATGGCAAGTCGTAATGCGGCAATCCATCTGCCGCAAGTTGAAATGACGCCTGCTCGGCTGGCTGAGATAGTGCGGCGCTTGTCGCGCGAGGATTGCCTGGACATGGCAAGGGCAGCCTACGATCAGGGAAGGCGCGATGCCAACGCGGCTATCGCGAGCATTTTGGAAGAAGTATCAGGAGCAGCATGAAACACAAGGTAAAGAACATCCACTTCGTCGGCATAGGCGGCTCGGGAATGAGCGGCATTGCCGAAGTGCTGCTCAATCTTGGCTACTGCGTGTCAGGATCGGACCTGTCGAGCAATGCGGCGACGCGTCGCTTGAAAGAGCTGGGTGCGAAGATCACTGAAGGGCATGCGGAGAAAAATATTGAAGGTGCTGACGCCATCGTAACCTCTACGGCAGTCAAGGCCGACAATCCGGAAGTGCTGGCGGCACGCGCCAGGCAGATTCCCATTGTGCCCCGCGCCGTGATGCTCGCTGAACTGATGCGGTTGAAACAGGGCATCGCGATTGCCGGCACCCATGGCAAGACCACGACCACCAGCCTGGTGGCAAGTGTGCTGGCTGAAGGCGGCCTGGATCCGACCTTCGTCATTGGCGGACGTTTGAATAGCGCAGGTGCCAATGCGAAGCTGGGCTTGGGTGATTTTCTGGTGGCAGAGGCGGATGAGTCGGATGCCTCTTTCCTGAATCTGTCGCCCAGCATCGAGGTAATTACCAATATCGATGCGGACCACATGGATACCTACGATCATAGCTTCGCCAAGCTGAAGCAGGCTTTCGTGGACTTCACGCAGCGCCTGCCCTTCTACGGCGTTGCGATCCTGTGTATTGACGATCCGCATGTGCGCGAAATCATGCCTTTCATCTCCAAGCCGATTACGACTTATGGCTTTAGTGAGCAGGCGCAGGTGCGTGCAGTCAACGCGCGCGCTGTCGATGGCAAGATGGCTTTCACCGTGATCCAGCAGGGTTATCCGGATCTGGATGTGGTGCTGAATCAGCCTGGCATGCATAACGTGCAGAACGCCTGTGCCGCCATTGCAATCGCGCGCGAGGTGGGCGTCAAGGACGCCGCTACTCAGAAGGCGCTATCTGAGTTTACGGGCGTCGGGCGGCGCTTCACCCGTTACGGTGAAGTGCCGTTACCGGAGCGCGATGGCAAGCCGGGCGGCAGTTTCACGCTGGTGGACGATTACGGGCATCACCCGGTGGAAACCGCCGCTACGCTGGCGGCGGCACGTGGTGCTTATCCGGGACGTCGCCTGGTGCTGGCATTTCAGCCGCATCGCTATACCCGCACGCGAGACCTGTTTGAAGATTTTGTAAAGGTGTTGTCTACGGTCGATGTGCTGGTGCTGGCCGAGGTTTACGCCGCTGGTGAACAACCTATTGTCGCCGCCGATGGTCGTGCACTGTCGCATGCCTTGAGGGTGGCAGGCAAGGTTGATCCGGTATTTGTGGAAGACATGGCCGAGATGCCCTCCACCCTCTTGCGCCTGGCGCGCGATGGTGACGTGGTGATCACGATGGGGGCGGGTTCGATTTATACGGTGCCGGCGCAGTTGGTGAAGATGGCGGAACAGGAACAATCATGAGCAAGATTGCACAGGAATTCGGCAAGGTGGGCGTGCTGTTCGGAGGTCGTTCTGCCGAACGTGAAGTGTCGCTGATG
>JAEZLB010000163.1 GCA_023435945.1 Pseudomonadota bacterium
CGGGATTTCTACACGTTTTGCGATACATCTTGCCGCGTTGTAAAACGCACCTTGTCCGGCCCGCTATCAAGGCAGGGCAGCCGCATTCATGCGGCGCAGAATAAGATCCGCACGCTTCATCATATAAGGTGAATACAAGTTACGCCCATAAACGCGCGGATTGGGCAGCAGGGCGGCAAGATAAGCCGCCTGCGTGGTGCTGAGCCTGGAAGCCGGTATGCCGAAATAATGGCGGGCTGCAGCCTCGGCTCCGAAGATTCCCGGCCCCCATTCGGCGACATTCAGGTAAATCTCAAAAATGCGACGCTTGTCCATCCAGTATTCCAGCATATAGGTAATGACCAGCTCCTGTCCTTTGCGTACATAACTGCGCCCGCCGGACAGGAACAGATTTTTTGCAAGTTGCTGGGTAATGGTCGAGCCACCCGCGACGATTTTTCCCTTCTTGGCATTTTTCTCGTAGGCCTTGAGCAGCGCATCCCAGTCCACTCCCTGGTGGTCGGAAAAGCGCGCGTCTTCCGAAGCAATAATGGCACGCTTCAGGTTGGAGGAAATGCGGTCATAATCCACCCACTGATGCTTGAGCTTGGCCTTGGGATTATGCTCCTGCAACAGCGCCAGCTGATCGCGCATGAATCGCGTAGACTGCGGATGATGATTCACCCACCAGCCGATCTGCAGGAAGAAATAAAGCTGCACCAGCGATACCATGACCACCGGCAACAAGATCAGCCACAACAATGGCCGCAGCCACGCTCTTTTTTCTTTTTTTCTTCGCACGGCGGATTACAGTAGGGAGCGCAGTTCCTGGTAGACAGGGGTAGTATCCGGTCGCACGCCGCGCCATATATAAAAAGATTCCGCCGCCTGCTCCACCAGCATGCCCAATCCATCGCGGATTACCGAGCCCTGTTGGGCAGCGAATTGCAGGAACGGCGTCGGTTCTTTCGCATACATCATGTCGTACGCCAGGGTCTGCTCATTAAAAGCGATTGCAGGCACTGGTGGCACCTCTGCTGCCAGGCTCGCGGAGGTCGCATTGATGATCACATCGAAGGGGCGATTGATGTCGGAGAATTCGCAGGCCTGCACTACCGATCCCTGCTTCGAGAAATGTTCAGCCAGCTCCACCGCTTTCGCTGCAGTGCGATTGACGATGAACAGCTCAGCCGGCTGCTCCATCAGCAAGGGAAGAATCACTCCACGCGCCGCACCGCCTGCGCCCAACAGCAAAACGCGCTTTCCATACACCGGCACTTTTGCTTTGTGCACAATGTCGGCAACCAGCCCCACGCCATCGGTGTTATCGCCGAGGATGCTTGAGCCTTCTATTTTCAGCGTATTGACAGCGCCAGCTGCCTTGGCACGCTCGGTCAAGACATCTGCATAGTTGTAGGCATCGAGCTTGAAGGGAACGGTGACGTTGGCACCCTTGCCACCGGCTGCAACAAACGCTTGCATAGTTTGCGCAAAACCATCCAGCGGCGCCAGCAGGCGCTCATAAACCAGATGCTGCCCAGTTTGCCGTGCAAACCGGGCATGTATGTCCGGCGACTTGCTGTGTTTAATGGGATTGCCCACCACCACGTATCGATCCGGCATAGACATCAATGACCTCCCCGCGTTTCCATTTCCAGGCCATTATCGCGCGTAAATTTAAAACGCGTCACGATTTCCCATACGTCGTCTTTGCCGGTCGTGCGCATATGCGAGGGAAACCGATTGAAAGGCGCCGAGCTCTTGACGATACGCAGCGCCGCCTGATCCAGATTCACGTCGCCGGAACTCTTCTCCACCCGCGGTCCGCCTTCCTTGTTATACAAAGTGCCATCATGGAATACGGGAATATAGACGATGAGTTCGCCGTACAGCTTCTTACCTCTATATTCCGGGAAGCTCTTGGTGCCAACCTGTTCTATGCGCGCCTGAAGCGCTGCGTAATACTCCGCATACTCCGCTTTCCTGGTGCTGGGTGAAATCTGGGTCTTTTTAGGGCGTTTATTATAGTCTTCGACATTCTTTGCGATTTCTGCAGCCATGCGTGCCAGTACACGTGCCTGTTCTTCCTGATCCGCACCATCCGGCGTGACGGGTGTCGGCGCTTTTTTAGGATTCTCGCTGGAGGATTTAACGGCTGCGGCATTCTCGGCGCGAAGCTGAGCCAGCATTTTCTGCTGCATCGCCTCCAGTTCGGTCACGCGCTGGCGCATGTGACGTACGCTCTCTCCATCCTGCATCTGGCCGGTATCGGGAAGCGGCGACTTGGCTCGTCCTTCATCCGCATTTCCGCCGCCATCCAGGTTGGCCTGTGCCAGCGCCTGCGCATTTACCGGTTTGCGGTCATGCTTGGCATTGACCAGGATGACTTCCAGGCCGGGGTCGGTAGGCTTGAAGCGAAATGCATCGGGCGGTACGAAGCGGACCGCCAGCAAGCCAGCATGCAGTAACAGGGATACAGCCAGTGCAATACTGAGCAGACGGTTTTGAGCAATGAACTTCACGCGGTGCAATCGGGGAGAGCTACAGAGTGGAGGATTTTACGATAAAGGCCGGACCCGGTCGTGTTCCTGTCGCACCCTGTATCAATCTGGCATCGCTGCCGCATTGTTAGCATTGCCACTTGCATCGCCAAGCAGGGAGGCGCCGCTGATATCGTCCGCCGCATCAGCCATTTCCGCGTCCACTTCCGCATCACCCTCCATCAGCACTTCCTCGCGGGCTCCGCTGATCTCTACCACCCGCGCCTCCACCGACAGATCGACCTCATCCCAGGAAAGTATGTCCAGTGTCACCTGCGTACCTCGTGCCAATACAGGCAAACCCGGCAGCTTGATGACAAGTGGTATTTCCATCAACCTCAGGATCTCGTCTTTCAGCACGGCGGCTTCCGTACGGCGGACTTCATGTTGCGCCAACCAGCGCAGGCACCAATAGCGTTCCATGGTGGACTGGAACTCCGCGTATGCCCCATAGGCACTATCGAAAGCGGAGATGATGGCAAACAGATCGGCATCCTTGGGCTTGAACGGCGCAACCAGCGGCGCGGTTATACCCTGTTGTGCACAAGCGATAATCTGCCATTGATTGATCAGATCGGTATAACGCCGTAGCGGCGACGTACTCCATGAATACTGGTCCACGCCCAATCCTTGGTGAGGAGCTGCATGGGTCAGCATCCTGACCTGCATGC
>JAEZLB010000164.1 GCA_023435945.1 Pseudomonadota bacterium
CACCAGCCCCTCGTAGATACGCCTCACATCGCGTTGTTTGCCGCGGGCAATAAAGATGGTGCCGGCCTTGTCGCATAACCAGCCCACCAGGGGCCAGTTGCGTATTTCGGACTTGGCGACAAAACGGCATGGCTCGATGGAGTTGATGACAAAGATATCGAGCCAGGACAAATGATTCGCAACGATCAGCGCATGATGCGGCGGGTTGCCGGCACCTGCCGCCTGTTTCAGCGTAACGCGCACGCCGCAGATGGATAGCAGCTTGCGCGACCAGGACTCGATGCGCTTCGCACGAGCCTCCGCACCAAGACGGGGGAAGATGAAGGCACAAGTCGCCATCCCGGCGAACAAGTGCATGATCAGGCGCAAAAGGTGGAAGAACCGCATCACTAACTGTCCAAGCGTATGCGGCTCATTGAAGCGGACATTCAGGACTGCTGAAAAACAATCTCGCCACCGATAATAGTGGTACGCACACGCCCCTTCAATTCATAACCGAGGAAAGGTGTGTGCTTGCCCTGGCTGACGATAGTCTGGCTGCTGATGAGCCAGTGTTCGTTCGGATCGAACAGACACACATCGGCAGCAGCCCCGACGGCGAGGGTGCCTGCCTGCAGCCCTGCGATTTTTGCTGCATCGATAGTGACCTTGGCTACTGCACGGGATACGGCATCGGGCAGACGCTCTTCTTCCGCCCATTTCAGTGCCAGGGACAGCAGCAATTCCAGGCCGGTTGCACCAGGAGAAGCTTCGCCGAAAGGCAGCAACTTCTCATCATCATCGACGGGCGTATGGTCGGAACAGATGGCGTCGACGGTACCGTCGGCCAATGCCTGACGTATGCCATCGCGGTCCCGCTGCGAGCGCAACGGAGGATCGAGGCGGGCATTGGAATCGAAGAAACCGATATCAGCATCGGTCAGATGCACATGATGGGCTCCTACGTCGCAGGTGACGTGCAAACCTTCCCGCTTGGCCTTGCGGACCAGATCCAGGCCTGCGGCAGAAGAAATACGGCACAAGTGCACCCGCGCACCCGTCGCTCGCATCAACTCGAAAATCGTATGCAGTGCTATCGTTTCCGAGCTGACTGGCACGCCCGACAAACCCAGACGCGAGGCGATGGCACCGCTGTGCGCGACACCGCTACGGCCCAAATATGGGTCCTGCGGGCGCAGCCACACGGTGTAGCCGAAAGTTTGCGCATACTGCAGGGCACGCAGCAGCACCGTGGTATCAACGATGGGATGCTCAGCCTGAGAAAAGCCTATGCATCCTGCCTCGGTCAATTCCGCCATCTCAGTCAGCGACTGCCCTTTCAGCCCTACCGTCAGCGCTCCCAGCGGATGCACATGCGACTGGTTCAACGTCTTGGCGCGATGTTTGAGCATTTCCACCAGGCCTGGCTCATCCAGCACAGGGTCGGTATCCGGCGGACAGATCAGGCTGGTTACACCACCATGCATCGCTGCCTGCAATTCCGATTCCAGGGTAGCCTTGTGTTCATAACCCGGCTCGCGCAAGCGCGCGCTCAGGTCTATCAGGCCGGGAGCCACTACCAACCCTTCTGCATCTATCGTCTTGTCAGCCTGAAAGCCGGCCGGCGCTTCGCCTACAGCGGCAATCCTGCCATCGGCAATATACACATCCATCGGTGCATCGATGCCATTGGCCGGGTCTACGACATGGCCATTCCTGATATGGAGTTTCATTCCTTGCACTGCCTTTTTCCTAGTTTCTTGGTTTAGCGAACGAGGTCTGCGTATCAGGCATTGCCGCCGAGAATGCTCATTACGGCCATGCGTACCGCGATACCGAAAGTGACCTGCGGCAGAATCACTGCCTGCTTGCCATCCGCCACCGCCGATTCGATTTCCACGCCACGGTTTATTGGTCCGGGATGCATGACAATAGCATCTGGCTTGGCCAACGCCAGTCGTTCGGTGGTCAGACCATAACTCTTGAAATATTCCTGCGCGGACGGCAACAATGCACCACTCATGCGCTCGTTCTGCAAACGCAGCATGATGATCACATCCACATCCTTCAAACCCTGGTTCATGTCGGTGAACACACGCACTCCCATCTGCTCCAGGCCACTGGGCAGCAAGGTATGAGGTCCGATAGCACGAATCTCGGGCACACCCAAAGTCGTCATTGCATGGATATCGGAACGCGCCACACGGCTGTGCAGGATGTCGCCGACAATCGCCACTCGCAGATTGGTGAAATCCTTCTTGTAGTGGCGGATGGTGTACATGTCCAGCAAACCCTGGGTCGGGTGTGCATGACGGCCATCGCCCGCATTCACTACGTGCACATAAGATTGCTTGGTATCGTTCAGGTGCTTCGCGATCAGAAAGGGCGCGCCGGACTCCGCATGACGCACGACAAACATGTCTGCATGCATCGCCGTCAGGTTATCGATGGTATCGAGCAGCGACTCACCCTTGCTGGTACTGGAAGCTGCGATATTCAGATTGATGACGTCAGCCGACAAACGCTTGGAAGCAATTTCGAAAGTCGTACGGGTACGCGTAGAGTTTTCAAAAAACAGATTAAAAACACTCTTGCCACGCAACAGCGGCACCTTCTTCACTTCGCGATCGCCTATGCTGACGAAGGAAGAAGCCGTGTCGAGAATGCGATTAATAATAGCTTTGGGCAAACCTTCTATTGTCAGCAAGTGCTGTAGTTCGCCGTTTTTATTGAGTTGCGGATTATGCATGGTGTACTGAAAGGGAAAAACGTCCATCATCCGCACGGTCCAGCACGAGCCTCTGCTCGGCTGGCAATGCCAGCGTGTGGGCAACAAAGTCCGCTGCAACCGGCAATTCGCGGCCGCCGCGGTCGACTAGCGTAGCCAGCAGGATGCGGGCCGGCCGGCCATAATCAAAAAGTTCGTTGATCGCAGCGCGCGTGGTGCGGCCGGTGTACAGCACATCGTCCACCAGCACGATGGTCGCGCCGTTCACATCGAAAGCAATCTGGGTGGGTTTGACTTCGGCCGGCAAACCTTTCTCGGCGTAGTCATCACGATGAAAGGACACATCAATGAAGCCGACACGATCTGCCAGGTCCAAATCCCGGGCCAGGCGTTCCGCCAGCCAGGCGCCGCCGGAATGGATACCCACGATGGCAGGCTGGTCAGCTCCGGCCAATCCGGCTTTCATTTGTTGGAGCAGCTCCTGGTAGAGCGCTTCCGCATCAAGGTTGGAAGTGGGCATAGTCGTCGAAGTATTGTTGCAAAATTATCGCAGCAGCCTGCGCATCAATCAATTCACCACGCCGTTGCTCTATCACTGCCGAAGAATAACGCTCATCCACCAGCGCCGTCTTGACGCCGAAGCGCCCTTCCAGCTGGTTGGCGAAACGGCGGCAGCGCACGGTCATCTCATGTTCGGCGCCATCCGGATGACTCGGCAGCCCCACCACGCAGACCGCTGGTTTCCATTCACCAATCAGCTTGCCTAGGGCAGCAAACTTGCCATTATTTGTCGCCTCAGAAATCACGGTCAGCGGCTCGGCTTGGCGCAACAAAGTATTGCCGACTGCCACGCCTATGCGTTTCAACCCGAAATCGAAGGCCAGAACCGTCTGCACGATCTAGGCATGCCCGGCTTCACCAGCCAGCATGGAAACATCGAACCCCAGCAACTTCATCGCTGCACTGAAACGTTCGGGCACCGGCACGTCGAACAGCAATTCCGGCTCAGCTTTTACCGTGAGCCAGCCATTGCGTGCAATTTCCGCTTCCAGTTGGCCCGGGCTCCAGCCGGCGCTGCCTAGTGCAATCAGCATCTTTTCCGGGCTGTTTCCCTCTGCAACCGCTTCAAGAATGTCCTTGGATGTTGTCAATGCGATCTCGCCACTGACCTTGAGCGTGGAGGAATATTCGTTAGGCAGCGTATGCAGGATAAAACCCCGTTCAATTTGTACCGGCCCGCCGAACATGACCGGACGCCCGCCCGATGCCTGGGTACCCGTCGTAATTTCCAGCTTCAGCTCCAGCCGTTCAAACAGAATTTCAGCGCTTAGGTCGGTCGCCTTGTTGATGATGACACCCAGCGCACCTTGCTCAGTATGCTCGCAGATGTAAACCACAGATCCGCCGAAGATGGGATCGATCATCGACGGCATCGCTATCAGGAAATGATCGGTCAGATTCAGTTCAGGAACGGTCACGCTTTTTTCGATCGAAAAAATAGGGAATGATGAGAGTAAGCCGTTCAATCACGGCGCCATTGAAGCGCAATTTTATCAGGTTTGCCCCCCTTCACCCGGACCAAGGCTCCTACAGGCCGGCAAGCCGCATTTTCACTGCGTTATAACAAGGCGCCCATAAAAAAACCGGCTGCCTGAGGCAGCCGGTTTTCCGGGAGCTCATCCGCCTCAGTTCACTGCCTCTTTTTTGCTTACGTAGTGCCGGATATGCTGCAGCAAGTCCTCTTCCTTATAAGGTTTTCCTATGTACTCGTTGACGCCCAGCTCCTTTGCATAATTGCGGTGTTTTTCCGCAGTACGGGAAGTGATCATGATGATGGGAATGTCGCCGGTACGCGCGGCGCTGCGTACGTTGCGCGCAAGATCGAAACCATCCATACGAGGCATTTCAATATCAGCCAGGATGACGTCCGGCGTCAGGGATTGCAATTTCTCCAGCGCATCGATACCATCCTTGGCCAGCACTACCTGGTAACCTTCACGTGTCAGGAAACGCTGGGTAACACGACGCACCGTCAGCGAATCATCGACCACCATCACGATGGGCTGAGTGCGCAGTCCCTGTACCGGCTCGGCGTCCACGTCCGCCCCCTCCGACATCACCAACTCAGCCACTGCACCCATATTGTCCGCATTCTGCGCTTCCGTCAGGCGCGGCGCACGCGGCAACTCCTTGCGACGCTGCTCCAGCAATACGGGATCCAGGATCAATACGATGTTTCCCGGACCGGTTACCGTGGCACCTACCACCCCGACCAGGCGAGCCAGTTGCGGCCCGACGTTCTTGACCACGACTTCTCGATTGCCCAGCACCTGATCGACGTGGATCGCAGCTCTTTCGTCACCGCTACGCAGAATAACGATGGGTGAATATTCCTGGGTGAGCGGTGTAGTACGCATGTCGCCCAGCAAGGTGGCCAGATAGTGGACCGGCACGCGGCTGCCGCGCCAGCTAATGAAGCCATCGTTGTAAACGGTCGCCAGCGCATTGGCACGTAACTGCTGCACCTGTTCCACCAGCGCGGTGGGCACTGCATAAGTGTTACGGCCACTGACTACCAGTACTACCTGTGTCACCGCCATACTCATGGGCAGGCGAATCACAAACTGCGTGCCGCGGCCGGTATCGCTGTATACCGAAATACGTCCGCCGACGGCCGCCGCTTCGGCACGTACCACATCCAGGCCGACACCACGGCCGGCAAGCTCCGTCACTTCCGATGCCGTGGAAAATCCCGGATGGAAAATGAATTCCTGGATATCGTTATCGGACACTTCCATGTCATTGGTGAGCAAGCCGACTGCTTCCGCCTTCGAGCGTATGCGAGACAGGTTGAGGCCCTGTCCGTCATCCGCCACCGAGATCACGATCTCATTGCCATCCTGCAGAATCTCGACCTGGATTTCCCCAATCTCACTTTTTCCGGCGGCCAGTCTGGCCTCGCGCGATTCGATACCGTGCACAATGGAATTACGCAGCAAATGTTCGAAAGGGCCGGCCATTTTTTCCAGCACGCTGCGATCCAGCTCCACCGACCCGCCCCGAATATCGAGGTTCACACGCTTGCCGGTTTCCTTGGCTGCCTGGCGTGTTACGCGATAGAGTCGCTCTGACACGGTTGCGAACTGCACCATGCGTACCCGCATCAGGTCTTGCTGTAATTCACGCGTCAAACGGGCTTGCGACCCCAGGTCGTTGAGGGTGCCTTCCACGCTACGCGCCAGGTTCTGCTGCACCGACGTAACGTCGTTCACGTTCTCCGCCATGATGCGTGTCAACTCCTGCAGGCGGGTGAAACGGTCGAATTCGAGCGGATCGAAATCCCTGTCCGCAGACTGCGCCATTTGCGATGCCATCTGCGTCTCTGCCTGGATTTCCATTTCCCGAAGGTGGGAGCGCAGCCTGGCCATATTATCGGTCAGATCGTTCAGCGACTGGCGCAGCGTACTCACCTCAGTCTCGATCTTGGAACGGGCAATCGAAACCTCACCGGCATGGTTCAACAAGCGATCCAGCATATCGGAACGCACACGAACCAGCGGCACCGCCACAGGCTGAGCCGGCACCACGGGCACCTCGGCAGCATTTTCCTGGATAACCCGGCTTTGCGATACCGCCATCCCTGAGCCCATAGCTGTCACATCCTGCATGACAGCAGCTTCCCCTGCCGTTGCAGAAATGGACGCCGTATACGCGCCGCCCTCAGGAACGTTGGCAGCAGACGATGCTGCAGGAGCTGGCTGAGGATGCTGAATCTGTTCAAACATCTGCAAGCCTGCATCCATGTGCGCCAGCAGTTCACCCACATCCGATGAACTCACCACACCTGTTCCTGCCAGATGCTGGATCTGACTTTCCATTTCATGCAGATGCTGGCCCAATGTCATGGCACCTGCCATGCGCGCGCTTCCTTTGAGCGTATGCAGGTGACGCAATAGAGCGTGTGCAGGCAAGTTATTTTGGGGATCCGCCTGCCACTCCCGCAGCGCTTGCTGCATCTGCGGCAGCACATCATTGCCTTCCTCCAAGAACACCGGCAGCAAATCGGCGTCTATTTCATCCTTGATTAAGGCTTTATCCTCGCCGTCCTCGGCCACCTGGCCGAACATGGAATGTTCGGGCTTACTGAAATCTTCCAGTGACAATGCCGTCGTGGATGACGAGTCCGAGGCAGACACAGTCGCTTCCTCGTCGCTCTCAGCCATCACCCCTTGTGAAGATGGCGCCTGCGGCCCCTCACGATCAGCGCGAGCGAATACCTCCTTCTGCAGGTCTTTCAGCAAGCGGATTTGCGCCGGTTGCGCAGCAGGCATCTCGCACAAGGCAAACTTCTGCAACATGCTCTTGATCAGCTCTACCGATTCATCCAGCAAATCGAATTCCAACGGTTGCAGTTGCACCGGGTTACGCGCAAGCGTTTGCAATACCATTTCCACCGCGTGCGCCAATTCCTGCATGGCATCAAACCCGACTGTCGCCGAACTGCCTGCCAGTGAGTGTGCTGCCGCAACAGCTATTTGGGATACCGGTCGCTCAGCCTCATGCCTCCACTCGGCGAGATCCTGGCCCAGCAGACGAACCAGCTCATCGGTTTCGGCCATGTAAATGTTATAAAGCGGCACGCTGATCTGCAGGTCGCCAATACGTTTGACGGTGTCGTCATGCAAGGATTCGTCCGGGGACAGAGGCGGGAAACCAATGATATTTGAGACAGATGACGTATTCGGGTCGGATGTCTCAATTCCACTATCGGCGGAATCGTCAAACTGGGTTTCCAGCATTTCCGGCAAGCCATCGCCACCGCCTTCGTCTTCCAGCGATACCAAAACGATTTCTTCATCCGCCTCCGAAGGCAGACTGAACGCATCGCTGACGCTCGAATCCGCACTGAAGATCACATTCTGCGCTGGGACCTCTTCCTGCAACGAAAGGCCATTCAAGGCCGGGGGCGGCTCATCGTAATCAAACGCTTGCCCCTGTTTGACGCGATCTGCTGCCGCGATCAGTGCATCGGGATTGCAGATAGCATGATTGTTCTCATGCAGGTCAGTTATCCAACCGTTCATCAATTCAAGGGCTTTGTCCAGCAGTGCAAAAAGATCCGGCGTTGCGGCCTCACCTTCTGCCAAATGCAGATTCAGTACCTGCTCGATAGCCCATGCGCCACTGCTAAAACGGTCGAGCGCGACCATACGGCTGCTGCCCTTTAGCGTATGGAAGCAGCGCCGCACCGTGGTCATGTGTTCCTGAGTGCCGGACTCCGTTTTCAGTTGTGCGACATTTCCCGACGCACAGTCCAATACTTCACGTGCCTCCTCCAGGAAAATCCCCAGCAACTCCGCATCGATACCTTCCTGCCCCTCATCCATAATGGTTGGCGCATCAGGATCGGCATTCCCAGAAGCAGTCACAACTGCCGGCCCAGCGTCAACCGTCGACACCTCAACCATTTGGGCTGGTGCAGGAAGAGATGTCGCCGAACTCAGATCAACCGAGTCATCTAACAGGATGGAGCCGGAAAGGTCCGGTGCACTATTATTTTTTTTTTCGACCACGTTTGCCTGAAAAACTCCAAGCTGGTCGTTGAAGGAGAACTGCTTTCTTGCGCTATCCGGGTTCAGGCGCAGGCGCTCTATGAAGAAACTTAAGGCACCAATGTTTTGCGCAAGCTGCGGGAATGCATCCGATGGCGGCGAAGATCCGGGCTCGGTCTGCAGGAAGCTTTGCACGGTACCACGCACATGGCCAATCGCCTTCAAGGCATGCGACTGGTCGAGTACCACCATCGCACCTTCGAGCTGATGCAACATTTCATCCACTGGCTTCAGCGGCTCAGCGTTGGTTGGATTCGCAAAGTACTCATCCAGCACCTTCTCTACTTGATCCAGGCTGGATTGCATCTGCGCCACCAGTACTGCCATGGTCTGTTCTTCCATCGCTGTGCGCGAAATATCATCGACCCAGGCATCGGCCGCAGACGGATCGCCGCTGGCGAGTGCCAGCAGGCGGCCAAGCAGCGATTCGGCTTCTTCAGCGAAATTCTCATTCAGGCGATGCGGGTGATGCAGCACGTTCTCCACAAACAGCAGGCTAGCCGCCACTTCCAGGCCCAGACTATCGCCAGCGCCCGTACGTGCGCTATGCCTCGCAATACCCGTCAGCTTACGCAACAGATTCGAGAAAGGCTCCGAATTCAAGCGTATGCCTGCTTCTGCCAGCGCCTGCATCTGCTGTTCAAATGCAGGAACCGATGCAGCATCGCCGGAAGCAATGCGTCCCCACAGGCTCTTGGCACGCGCCACTCTTTCCTTGGCCAGCGTCAGGATTTCGCTGTTTATCTGACCGTAACGTTTTTCATCGTAGCTGGCCGGCACCGCGCCTTCCAACTGATAAGCACGCCGTATTTTCAACATGTCGTGCGTTGGTTTCCCGGATTGCGCAATGAAGAACAATCCGTCACGCAGTAATCTTTCCGCCGGTGCCGTAGAACCATTGGCCAAGTGCCGGATCTGCAGATTAATGCATGCGAACACCTGCTTGACGTACACTTCATGCCCGATGCTGCCGGAGGCGACGCCTTCCGCGAAGGCGCGCATTACGCGCCAGAATGCACGCGCCTGCTGGCTCGTCTGCGCCGCTTCGACCTGCTTGATAATGCCTGCCATCGCGGCCGAGTATGCATTCTCCGTTGCCTGATCGGTGCTCTTCAGGAAGGTCAGCAGCAACTGCTCATAGTGCTGACGCAGTTCACGGAAATTGGCAACTACTGGCACCACTTCCGCCATCGCTGGCCGTATTGACAGATCCGGGAAGAACAGGTCGGCGGGATGAATGCGTTCGGCGCCACGGCTTTCCAGCAAGCTGCGGTAATAAGGGAACAGGCGTACTGGTTGATGCGGCTCGCCTGCCAGCAGTTCTTCCAGATATTCGACCACTGCATCGCAAGCCGATACCACAACCTTGGCAATATCTTCTGTCAGCTCGATCTGGCCGGCATCCAGTCTGTCGAGCAGGTCTTCCACCGTCTCGGTAACAATGCCAACGCCGTCCACATCGACCACTTGCAAGGCGCCATGCGCCTGATGCAGCGCAGCCTTCGCCTGACGAAGGCTGGCAGTACGTGCATCGCCTTGCTGCGAGGCCGCTTCCTGAATTGCGCTACGGGTGCGCGTGAGCGTTTCGCTGATTTCCGCCATGACCCATGACAGCGGGCCGGTATCGAAATCGCGCAGGCCGTCGGCCGATGTGGTTGAAGAATCGGTAGTCATAAAGTCTCGTCATTGCTAAGGACGGTCTTGCCATCCTGATGGCTGGCTGACGCTATTCGCCTAATGTAAAGCGCCGGCATGAAATCTGGCATGTTCCGATACAGGTCAGGCAACACGGAAACGCGCCACAGAATTCTTCAGCTCATCAGCCAGTTGGGACAATTCCCGAATGGAGTTGGCGGTCTGCTGGGTACCCTGCTGTGTTTGCTCGGTTACCGCCAGAATGTGCTCAATATTCTGC
>JAEZLB010000195.1 GCA_023435945.1 Pseudomonadota bacterium
ATTCCTTTCTAAATAGTCAACCTGACGCTCGTATTGACTGCACCACATTCGATAAGTTTCTAGTGTTTTGACAAGAGTCATCTGTAAATTATTGCAATTTGTAAGTGAGGTTTTAAATTACGAGCCGCGTGCATCAAAAGCATCGCCTCGCAGGAAGTGGTTTTCCTAATCCAGCGACTTTTGAACGCCATTTACTGCACACCGCAAGAACTTCCTCAACTTTCCTTGGCCCTCACGGAACATCAGCCTGCCCTGACTCTCCAAGAACCGCAGCCTGAGTGATGTAGGACACATAACACTGCAGCACGCTCGTTAAACTGCATTCCTTGAACTTGCATAAATTTTCATGAAGCCTCACCAGGCTTGCGTGAGAAGCAAGTGTTGAATCAACACAAGGCCTTTGCAGTGCATCCATGCGATAGTCAAGCACTGATAAAACAGAAACACTCTCCTTGATCGAATTAGATAAGGCCTAAAAAAATGGCTGAGAAGTCGCTGAAACAATTTGGATTGCTGTACGGCTCATCGCCCATGATGGAAGACCTTTACCGGCAACTTGGAAAAGTGGCGGTGACCAATGCATCGGTATTTTTATTGGGAGAAAGCGGCACTGGAAAAGAACTGATTGCCCAGACTATTCACCAGATGAGCTTGCGCAAGGAGCAGACTTTTATTGCCGTCAACTGTGGGGCGATTCCTGCTCACCTGATTGAGGCAGCCTTGTTCGGCCATGAAAGAGGCAGTTTCACCGGTGCAACGAAACAGCATGTCGGCTACTTTGAACACGCATCGGGCGGCACGGTATTTCTCGATGAAATCACGGAAATGCCAGCCGAGATGCAGGTCAAGCTATTACGTGTACTGGAATGCGGGAAGTTTCTTCGCGTTGGCGGACGCCAGGAAGTTACCGTGGACATACGCGTGATTGCCGCGACCAACCGCGACCTCCAGGAAGCCGTACAGGAAGGAAAGCTGCGTACGGACCTCATGTATCGCCTGGCTGTCTTTCCCCTTCCCATTCCCCCCTTGCGCGAACGGGCCGGCGATGCAGAATTATTAGCCCAGTATTTTCTGGATGCACTGAATGCCAAGCACAAGACAAACAAGGTCTTCTCGCCCCACGCCATGGACATGGTGCGCTCTTATCCTTGGCCCGGCAACGTGAGGGAACTGAAAAACCTGGTACAGCGAGCTTTCATACTCTCTGGCAACACCGTATTGCTGGAAGACCAGATCTCTGAACTGGCGACTCGCAAGCCTACTCTGCATGAGGACTCGCTAAACTTCTTCGTGGGAACGCCTTTGGCGGATGCACAGAAAGAAATCATATTGGCAACGCTGCGGCATTACAGTGGCAATAAGCGCCTGACTGCTGAAACGCTGGGAATCAGCCTCAAGACGCTCTATAACCGCCTGAAGGAATACTGATCAGTCTTTTTGATTCGCTTCTTGTTTCCAGCGTGCCTGGGCTGCAAGCCGGCTCTGATTTGATGATTGGGCGGCGAATAAAAAAAGCTGCCTGCAATAGGCAGCTTGCTGGCCAACGAGGCGCTTGTACGAGGCGCTTGTCTTTGCCTTAGCCGTTGATCAGTTCCCCGCCATTGGGATGAAGTATCTGTCCCGTCATATAAGACGAATCCCCGCTTGCAAGGAAAACAAAACAAGGTGCAACTTCATCCGGTTGCCCTGCTCTTCCCAGCGGTACGTTGCTACCGAACTCCGTGACTTTCTCTGCCGGGAATGTGGCTGGAATCAATGGTGTCCAGATAGGTCCCGGTGCGACACCATTCACCAATATTCCCTTAGCGGCCAGCTGCTGCGACAAGGAGCGGGTAAAGGCCACAATCGCTCCTTTGGTAGAAGAATAATCGAGCAGATGCGCGCTGCCGCGGTAGGCGGTTACGGACGTCGTATTGATGATGCGCGAGCCAGGCTTCATGTGTGGCAGCGCCGCTTTCACGAAATAGAACATAGAAAAGATATTGGTTCTGAAAATTCGCTCCAGCTGTTCCGTGCTGATTTCCGTAATACTTTGCCTTACGTGCTGTTCCGCAGCATTATTGACCAGGACATCAAGTTTTCCCAGAGCGGAAACCGTTTGCTGCACTGCCTTCTGGCAAAGGACTTCCTCTCCTACGTCACCGGCGATCAGCAAACATCTTCTGCCATCTTTCTCCACCAGCGCCTTGGTTTCGTTGGCATCCTCATGTTCATCGAGATAGACAATAGCGACATCGGCCCCTTCCTTGGCAAACATCACGGCAACCGCCCTGCCGATTCCGCTATCCCCTCCCGATATCAGCGCCACTTTTCCCATGAGCTTGCCGGCAGCGCGATACGATTCACCCTGCGAATCGGGCCGTGGCTGCATTTCCGATTCCAAGCCGGGCTGACGTGGCTGATGCTGCTGAAGAAAATTCTTTCCTTCTTCCTGTTGAGTCATACGGATTCCCCTATGAAAAACTACAGCAATAACGAGATAAAAGAACGGCCCACCTCAGAAGAACCGATTGACGAACACAACAACCGGCTCTTTTTCCACTTAAGCTCTCTTTGAACAGGCTTACTCGGTGCGCCGGGCAGCCACTCTCTCTGTGGTCGCTGCACGCGAAAATCCAAAGTAAGCCGCAATGATGGCGGTGCCTGCATGCAGCCATACGTCATGTCCATAAATCGGTATCAGGCCGAATACCGTATTCAGGACGGGGATCAAACCCATCACCGTCAGCACAATGTAGATCACGGTGAGTGCTTTGGCATAAGTGACGGCACTGGTCAGCGACTTGGCGGCATAAAGGCCCCATAGGCCCGTTCCCAGGTGCACCACGGTATGCAGGATATTGACCGGAAAAAGGCCGAGCAGATCGCCGTACAAACTATGGACGTGAACTGCAGGTGCGCTGGTTGCGGGTGCCTGCAACAAGGGCGGCAGAAAACCTGCAATGCCAACCAGCGTATAGATGATGCCGAGGACTAATGCGAAGTGCCGAGCATTCATAACATATCCTTTCAATGCAAATGGGAGCTCAATGGCAGAAATTTGAGCAGTTGTCATACCATCCGTTCCGCGACGCGCATCATCCAGGAGTATTTTCGTTATGCTCCTTATAAAACATGCACCCGGGAAATGAGGGCGCGCAAAAAAGCCCCGCAATGCGGGGCTGATCAAACGAAAGGATTTTGAAAATTCAGGCCGCGCGCACCTGCATTCCCGCCAGTGCCTGCATCAGCAAGGCGGGATCTCCCGACGCCAGGCGCCTGGGATCGGATAGTATTTGCCGGAAAACACGTGCGCCGGGAAGCCCGGCCGTCAGGCCCAGCATGTGGCGCGTGATGCTGTTGAGCTTAAGGCCGAGCGGGCCAAACTTTTCCAGCTGCGTACGCATATAGGGAATCATTGCTTCCAGCACCTGCTCGCGTGACTTTGCAGCAACTTTATCGCCGTAATACCGGGCATCGAAAGAAGCCATCAAGTAAGGATTGTGATAAGCCTCGCGACCCAGCATCACGCCATCCACATATTGCAGATGCAGGTCGATTTCCGCTTCGGTCTTGATGCCGCCATTAACGATGATTTCCAGCCCCGGAAAATCGCGTTTCAGCTGATACGCCATTTCATAACGCAGAGGCGGAATTTCACGATTTTCTTTCGGGCTTAAACCTTTGAGAATCGCATTGCGTGCATGAACAATAAAGGTCGAACAGCCTGCATCGGCAATCTGCCCGACAAAATCGCGCACGAAGTCATAAGACTCATTGTGATCGAGGCCTATGCGATGCTTGACCGTCACATCAATGGACACTGCATCACGCATCGCTTTTACGCAGTCAGCAACCAGTTGCGGATCGTCCATCAGGCAGGCACCGAAAGCGCCACGCTGAACGCGCTCCGAAGGACATCCGCAATTCAGATTGATTTCGTCATAACCCCACCGCTCACCCAGCTTGGCGCTGTACGCAAGATCGGCGGGTTCGCTGCCTCCCAGTTGCAGGGCGACAGGATGCTCTTCATCGTTGAAATCCAGATGACGCGGCACGTCGC
>JAEZLB010000207.1 GCA_023435945.1 Pseudomonadota bacterium
CAGTCTGCGCGGCAAGGCATGAACATCCGAAACACGATACAAACGAGAAAGCACTATGGCAATGAACGACACCTACGCTGCAGTCGAACCGGCTCGTGCCGAGATCGATGCAATGAAAGGCCCCGCACTCCTGGAATTCGGCGCCCCCTGGTGCCCCCATTGCCAGGCAGTACAACCCCTGCTTTCCGACACATTTGCCCGGCATCCGGGGGTGCAACACATCAAGATCGAAGACGGCAAGGGCAAACCGCTGGGCCGCTCCTTCCAGGTAAAGTTATGGCCCGCGCTGATATTCCTGCTAGACGGCAAGGAAGTCGCCCGCCTGCTACGCCCTACCGAACTGGAGCCCATACAGCGCGCTTTCCAGCAGATAGATCCCACGGCTTAAGTCCTGTCCACTGACCGAGGTCTTCCAGGCTTCCACACTGAGACACAAGCTCTTGCAGTTCTTAAGCCACTAGCGGTGTAATGCTCATCCGAGCGCCGCGAGCCTTGGGTATATAGTGTGCACGCCGCCAGGCAACTTGACTGTTTGTCCGCCTTTTGAATAACCATGATTTCCGAAGACTACCAACTCCGCGTCAACCAGGCCCTCAATGCGCTGGGCATCCCGCCTGAATACATAGCCCGCAGCGGCTTGCCGTTCTACCAGGAAGGCCGTGACTTGGTCGTGGCGGACACCGATGCACATGGCCGCAATTACCTGCTGATCCCGGAAGCGGCGCAGGCCTGGAAAGCGATGAAAAAAGCCGCGCGGCAGGATGGGATCGCCATTGAGATCGTGTCCTCGTTTCGCAACCTCGACCAGCAGATCGCGATCATCCGCAACAAGCTGGATCGCGGCATGCCCATACTGAAAATCCTCACCCTGAGCGCCCCGCCCGGCTACAGTGAACACCACACCGGCCGCGCCCTGGATATCAATACGCCCGGCTGCCGCCCGACGGAAACCGAGTTCGAAGATACCGATGCATTCCGGTGGCTGACCTCGCAGGCAGAGAATTTCGGTTTCACGCTCTCCTACCCGCCCGATAATCAACTGGGTTTCATTTACGAACCCTGGCACTGGTGCTGGCAGTTTCCGGAATCACCGGCCGCCTAAGCACCTCACACTAAAACTATTCGCCTTCGCCCAGGCCTGCGAAACGCGTAGCCGTTAGCGCCCCGCTTGCCCGGGACCTTTGCTTCGACTTCCTTATGGAGCAGAAAAGCTTCGTTTGAATGGCAGGAGGTTTAGGCGGCGAATAGAAGGATCGGCAGCTTACTCCACGACTCGCACGACTGCCCTGCCCTGCGTCAGGTCTCGCACCTGGGCTTCTGCCTGCGCCAGCTCGTCCGCCGGCATTTGCACACGCAGCCGCACCTTTGCCTCATGCAGGGTATCGATTAATTGATAGGATTTTTGCTCCAGCCAGCGGCGTATGCGGGCTTCATCGGCGTAATCGACTTCCAGGTCCAGTTGCCCCTGCTTCACCAGCTCCACGCGTTCGGCGAGCTTCATCGCACTGGCAATCGCATCGGTGTAGGCGCGGACCAATCCACCCGCGCCCAGCTTGATGCCGCCGTAGTAACGCACCACCATGCCAAGCACGCCTTCGACATCGTGATGACGCAACACTTCCAGCATCGGACGCCCTGCCGTGCCTGAAGGTTCGCCGTCGTCTGACATGCCGGATTGCCCGCCGGCGAGCAATGCCCAGCATACGTGCGTCGCATCCGGGTACTGCTGGCGCATGCGTTGCACCTGCTCTGCCGCTTCCGCACGGTCCGCCACCGGCATGACGACACCAATGAAACGGCTCTTTCGGATTTCCAGTTCGATCTGGACTGGCGCGGCAATCGTATAGGTAGCCACTCGACTTGCCGGATGCGATTAATGATGATGGTGATGGTGGCCGAAATCGAAAGTCTCGGGTGCTGCCAGGTAATCCTGCACCATTTGCTGATCGCCGGTGGCATGGTGCAACACTGCGCCGCATTTGCAGAGGCCCTGATAAGGCTGGATGTGGGAGCAGGCAGACACTTTTTGCAGCTTGACCTGGACTGGCTTGCTGCATTGCTTGCATTTGAAGGTCAGAAAACGTGCGGGTTTATTGCTCATGTTTGTCTCGTCAGGATCAAGGTAAAGATCGAGGTAAAAAATTATTTGCGCTTCAGGCGCCACAAGGAAGTGACTTCCGCATTACGTGCCGCATGCAAAGGATCGCTGGTATCGCTGGCCCTGCCGTGCACCGGTCTGGTGGTCAGCCTGTCGATCACGCTCAGACCGGCATTCTCCAGCATCAGCGGCAAGGCATCCTTGCTGCGCAGGCCAAGGTGCTCAGCAAGATCGGACAGGATCAGCCATCCCTCTCCATCGGGCGTCAGGTGTGCAGCCAAGCCATCGAGATAACCACGCAGCATGCGACTATCCGGATCATAAACCGCATGGTCCAGCGACGAGGCAGGACGCGCGGGGACCCAGGGCGGATTGCAGACGATCAGTGGCGCTATTCCCTCGGGGAAGAGATCGGCTTGCACCACGTCCACTCGATCCGAATAGCCCAAGCGTTCCATATTCTCTCTGGCACAGGCGAGCGCACGCTCATCCTGATCGGTCGCCACGATGCGTTGCACACCTCGCTTGGCCAATACCGCCGCGAGTACGCCGGTACCGGTGCCGATATCGAAGGCCAGGGTAGTATCGGGCAGCGGCGCAGTGGCAAGCAGTTGCACATATTCGCCGCGTATCGGCGAATACACGCCGTAGTGGGGATGAATATTCGCACCCAGTGCCGGGATCGCCACGCCTTTCTTGCGCCATTCGTGCGCGCCGATGATGCCTTGCAGTTCGCGTAGCGAAGCCACGAAGTTCTGCCGGCCGAGTGCTTCGCCATACGCTTCCCTGCAGGCCTGCTGCACCTCAGGTGCGCGGCGCAAGGGAATGCGGTAGCCGGGCTCGAACGGAATCAGCAGCATGCCCAGCAGGCGGGCACGGCGCGCCTGATTCTGCCGGTTGCGATGGAAAGCCAGCGCCGGATCGTCGGCAAGATTCGGTGCCGTTTTGGAGGGCTTGCGGTCGATGCGTCGTGCCAGCGCCTGCAGCAACTGGCGCGCATTCTGGAAGTCGCCGCGCCACAGCAGACCATGACCTTCGCAGGCAAGGCGATAAGCCGCATCGGCTGTCATGCGGTCATCCGCTACGACCACCCTGGCCGGCACAGGCACGCCGCTCTCCGAATGCCATGCGGCCATGTGGCTGTTACCGGATTCCGTCCACTGCAAAAGGACGCGCTCGTTCATGCTTTTACCTCAAGTCCTCTATTCACATCGCCCCGCTTGCTCATATCACTTGCCTTAAAAACGAAGGGCTTGGGCAAGGGCGCATTCTGCCGCTTGCCTAAGCCCTTCTCTCCTCACAATGGAAAAACTCAGCCGAGCTCTTCCATGCGCAGGCGGGTGACGTTGCCGAGCACGGAAGGCAGCGATTCGATGCGCTTGATCGCCGCATCGATGTATTTCTCCTGCACCTGATGCGTCAGCAGAATAATGTCGGTCTGCGTCTCGCCTTCTGCGGTTTCCTTCTGCAGCATGGCATGTATCGAAATTTCCGCATCGGCCAGAATACCGGTGATGCCGGCCAGCACACCGGTTTGATCGGCCACGCGCACGCGCAAATAATAGCTGCTGCGCACTTCGCTGATCGGCAGTATCGGCATGTCGACCATGGCATCCGGCTGGAAGGCCAGATACGGGACGCGATGTTCGTGATCGGCATCTGCCAGGCGGGCGATGTCCACCAGGTCCGCAATCACGGCAGAAGCGGTAGGCTCCGCGCCCGCGCCCTTGCCGTAGTACAGCGTTGCACCGACCGCATCTGCCTGCACCAGCACCGCATTCATCGCACCTTCCACATTGGCGATCAGTCGCTTGGCAGGAATCAGGGTCGGATGCACGCGCAGTTCAATGCCCTCTTCCTGGCGACGCGCAATACCCAGCAGCTTGATACGGTAACCCAGCTGTTCAGCGTAACGGATATCGGTGGCTTGCAGCTTGGTAATACCTTCCACGTGCGCCTTGTCGAACTGCACGGGAATACCGAAAGCGATCGCCGACATGATGGTTGCCTTGTGCGCCGCATCGATGCCTTCGATATCGAAGGTCGGATCGGCCTCCGCATAACCGAGACGCTGTGCTTCTTTCAGTACCGTATCGAAATCCAGTCCCTTGTCGCGCATCTCGGACAAAATGAAGTTGGTGGTGCCATTGATGATGCCGGCAATCCATTCGATGCGGTTGGCAGTCAGCCCCTCACGCAAGGCCTTGATGATGGGGATGCCGCCAGCCACCGAGGCTTCGAATGCAACGATCACGCCTTTCTCTTCGGCCGCCTTGAAGATTTCAGTACCATGCGTGGCCAGCAAGGCCTTGTTGGCTGTCACGACATGCTTACCATTGGCGATGGCTTTCATGACAAGCTCGCGGGCGATACCG
>JAEZLB010000321.1 GCA_023435945.1 Pseudomonadota bacterium
GATGAAGGCCGCAGTGATAGGCGAAGGCTGATCCGGCCCGAGATGAAACACTGTGCGAATGGAAACCCGCTCCAGATGACGACTGAAAACACAACGCCCGCAGCACCCACTTATCAAGCGACCGAAAAACAAAAAGGCGCTGACAAGACCCGCCGCATCCCGATCAAGATCGTTCCTGCTGAAAAGCTGAAGAAACCGGACTGGATTCGCGTAAAGGCTGGTTCGCCGACCACGCGCTTCTATGAAATCAAGGACATCCTGCGTGCGAACAACCTGGTGACCGTGTGCGAAGAAGCGTCCTGCCCGAACATCGGTGAATGTTTCGGCAAGGGTACCGCGACCTTCATGATCATGGGCGACAAGTGCACGCGGCGCTGCCCGTTCTGCGACGTGGGCCATGGCCGCCCTGATCCGCTCGACCCGGATGAGCCACTCAACCTGGCGAAAACCATAGCGGCACTCAAACTGAATTACGTGGTGATCACCTCGGTGGACCGCGATGACCTGCGTGACGGGGGTGCCGGACACTTCGTTGCCTGCATCGAAAAGGTCCGCGAGCTGTCACCGGCTACCCGCATCGAAATCCTGACGCCTGATTTCCGTGGCCGCGCTGATCGTGCGCTGGAAATCCTGAAAGCCGTGCCGCCTGATGTGATGAACCATAACCTGGAAACCGTGCCTCGCCTGTACAAGGAAGCGCGTCCGGGTTCGGATTACGCCTATTCGCTGAGCCTGCTGAAACGCTTCAAGGAGCTGCATCCCAAGGTGCCGACCAAGTCCGGCATCATGGTGGGACTGGGCGAGACCGACGAAGAAATCCTGCAGGTAATGCGCGACCTGCGCGAGCACAATGTAGACATGCTGACCATCGGCCAGTACCTGATGCCTTCCGGCGACCATTTACCGGTGCGCCGTTATGTACATCCCGATACGTTTGCGATGTTCGAAGCGGAAGCGTACAAGATGGGCTTTGTGCATGCGGCAGTCGGTGCGATGGTGCGCAGCTCTTATCACGCCGACCAGCAGGCGCATAACGCGGGCGTGGCCTGATTCACGCCGACTGCCTTATCGCTGCCCGTCAGCACTTTGTATAAAAAAACCGCCGTGCAACGCATCGTTTCCGGCGATTTTTTTATGGGTGCGGGTATCAGGCAATCAGGTGGAGAGTTCCTTTTCCAGCAACTGGTGCAGTTGTGCGAAATCCGGCTCGCCGACATAACGTTTCACGATACGGCCTGCCTTGTCGATCACGAAGGTGGTCGGCGTGAGTTGCACATTGCCATAGGCTTGCGCGATTTCTCCGCGAATATCGAGCGCCACATGGAAGGGCAACTGATTCGTCTGCGCGAAATTCAGCACGTAGTTGGGCGGATCGTAGCTCATTGCCACTGCAAAGAACTCCATGCCCTTATCCTTGTACTGGTTATAGGTTTTCGCCAATGCAGGCATCTCGGCCACGCAGGTGGTGCAGGAAGTTGCCCAGAAATTCACCATGTAGACCTTGCCCTGCAGGTCCTGCGAGGTAATGCGCTGGCCGTTCAGGTTGGTAAAGGTGACATCGGGTGCGGGATCGCGCGAGAACCATGACAGATAGCCGATGGCCAGCAAAACGATGACCACAAGGGCTGCGAGTATGCGCATCCCGTTGCGGCGGGACGAAGAAGCAGTCGGTTGCATGACAATCTCCGGGAAGCGTGATGAAGGTGGAGCGATTATAACGTGCTCTCATTTTCGTCGTTACCTGCGTAAAAAAACCGCCGCGCAATGAGACATGGGCGGCGGTTTTTCTGAGCTTGAGCGTGCTACATGCTTGAATAACCACTTTCAGCGGGTGCCGGCGTGGGAGTTCCGCCGGAGGGAGATGAAGTCATACGTGCAAGCTGCTCTTCCGAGATGGTATCGAACAGCTTCACTACTTTCATCACGCCGCTGACACCGGCGGCAATTTCTGCGGCACGGGTGGATTCGCGCTCGGTAACGACCCCCATCAGATAGACCACACCGCGCTCGGTGACGACCTTGATCGCATTCGCTTGCAAATCCTTGGCATCGATCAGCGATGCCTTGATCTTGGTGGTCAGCAGCGTGTCATGCGAACGCGTGCCCAGGCCGGCAACGAAATCGATGACGAGCTCGTTATAAACACCTTCCACGCCATCCAGATCAGCCACCAGGCGCTCCGCTTCCCGCCTCATTGCCTCGTCCTTGACTTCGCCGGTCAGCAGGACCTTGCGGTTGAAAGCGTTGGTGTTGATACGGTGGCCTTCGCCCAGATTGTCGCTCAGGCGACGCGCTGCCTTGATGGGAAGCGTCTTGTCATCGGTCTGTGCGCCGAGCGTGCGGCGATCGACTGCAGCCATGGTGCCTACCAGCGCCGTGCCGACCACCATCTCGAAACATCCCTGCAGACTGACGGCCAGCATGGTGCACAACATCACGCGTGACAGCGGACGGCGCAGTGCCTGCCAGCGGTTACCCCTTGTTTCACTCATCAGCTTCTCCTCCAAACAATGCAACGTCGATGCCGTCGCATAAACAATGCAACGTCAATAAATGCAATTCCTGAATGCGGGCTACGCGCTCATGCGTGACACCGATATGCACATCCAATTCGGTCAGCTGGCGCGCAATGTTGCCCCCGTCGCCACCGGTCAGTGCCACGATGCGCATGTCGCGCTCCAGTGCCACTTCGATGGCGGCAGCTATGTTGTCGGAATTGCCGAAAGTTGAAATCACCAGCAGCAAATCGCCGGGCTGGCCGAATGCCTGGATCTGCTTGGCAAAGGTGTCGCGATAACTGTATTCGTGGCTGACGCCGGTCAGCACCGACGTGTTGCTGGTCAGGGCCAGTGCCGGCAGGGGCAGGCGTTCGCGTTCGAACCGGCCAATCAGGGTGGCGGCAAAATGCTGGCACAAGGCTGCGGCGCCGCCATTGCCGCAGGCAAGGATCTTGTTCCCGTTGGACAAAGCAGAAAACATCAGCTCTACGGCCTGGGCAATCGGTTGCGCCAGTTGTGCAGCGGCCTGCAGCTTGCTCTCTGAGCTTTCGCGGAAATGATCAAGGATGCGCTGGTTGGTCATCATGACTGGCATTATAGAATGTTCCCGCCAGTAATGTCGTTATGCAAGATTAGCTATCGATAACGTTTTGTAACCAGATGATTTTTTCCTTTTCGATAGCAACGGCATCGAATCGGCAAGCAGGCGGATGGCGGTATTGCTGCAGATAGATTTGGGCAGCGGTGATCAGGCGGGCTTGCTTGGAGGCGGTGATGCTGGCGGCTGCACCGCCATAGCGGGCGGAGGCACGTTTTCTGACCTCCACGAACACCAGCGCTGCATGATGCTGCATGATGAGATCGATTTCGCCATGCCGGCAGCGAAAGTTTCGCTGCACCAGCGTGAGGCCTTGTTGTACCAGATAGTCCAGCGCCGCTTGTTCTGCCGCCTGTCCAGTGGCAAGGGCAAAATCTTTGCGGGCCGGGAACAAACTCACCGGCTCGCGCCTAACGGTACGACGACACCATCCCGGAAAGCAGCCGGTACCGATACCCTTTCCACGCGGGAGACATTGCCACCGAAATACACCAGCAGATGGCCGGTGACGCCATCGAGGTCGAAACTCGTGCGGCCGCGCCCGATTTCTTTCGCAAGCCGGTAAGCATCAATGCCCAGTGCATAAAAACGCTCGACGTTTGCCGTACGGCGCTGACCCGGTGCTTGGGCAACCCGCGGATAACCCATCACGGCCGTGTGGTCGGGTTGCAGTTGCCAGGGCATGTCGACCAGGCGCAATCCTTCCATGAAGGGTACGCGCTCCACCTCCTCACCCGCCTGATAAGGCAGGGGATTTACCTGCGACGTGCCGAACTGGGGAATTTCAGTGCCGATGGCTTCGCGCACGTGACGCGCCTGTGCTGCATCCAGGGCCATGAAAATCATCGAGGGCTGCTCTTCCTTGAGACGATTGCGCAGCACTACCAGATTGTTGGGGTCCAGATAGGCGCCGGCGGTCACCACATCGACCAGCACCGCTTTACCACCTCGCAAATTCACTTCCTGCATGAAGGATCGTGCTACACGGCGCTGCCATGCAGCATTGGTGGTTATCACGAAAGCGCGCTGGGTGCGTCCCTCGGAAGCGGCCCAGGCTGCAACCTGGCGTGCCTCCTCTTCCAGCGATATGCCCATGGACAACAATTGCGATGGCAGTCTTACACCCTCGTCGGGTTGCGCCAGCGCCAACGTCGGCCGGGAGACAAGGCCGCTGTTTGCAAGGGCCGTCACGCTGCTGCGGGTTGCCGGCCCCACAAGGACATCATTCGAAGGCGCAGTGGCGCTGTAAGCAGCCAAGATATCGCGCGGATTATCGTTCGTCTGGATGACTTGCACAAAAATGCCGGGATCGCGATCGGCCTTCTGGGCTGCAGTAAACCCTGCCCGCACGGCCTCCGCCATTTCACGCAACGCTTCGGACTGCAGGGGGAGCAATAACGCTATTCGCAGAGGACCGGTGGGTGTGCCGGCCAAGGGCGGCAATTCATGGGAGGGCAAGACTTCACGATAGTCCGGGACAGCCTCAAGGATGGCCCCGCCTTCCAGCAGGTCGCCTTCCATGCTGTCGCCGCCGGTAAAGAATTCAGGATAAACGGTGATATCGTTGGCAGTGAGCGGCAGGGAAGCACGCGCATCGGTTGTAATTGCCAGCGCAGCAGCGCACAATCCAGCCAGTAGCAGTGACAGCACGCCATTCCTGATCAATTTGCACGACATCGTTTGTCCTTAATGAACCCAGCGAACCTCAATCAAGCCGGCATCATGCCAGTAATGCATGATGTGGCACAACAAATATACCCAGCCTCGTCATTATATGTGCTGGCGACGCCTATCGGTAACGCGGGCGACATCAGCTTGCGCGGCATCCATGTTCTGTCTCTGGTCGATGCGGTGGCCTGCGAAGACACCCGCAATACCGCTTACCTGCTGAATCGTTACGGATTGTCCAAACCCTTGATCGCAGCACATCAGCATAATGAGCGTGAAATCGCCGAGAAACTGATACAAAGACTGCGGACGGGCGAACGCATCGCCCTGGTATCGGATGCTGGCACACCCGCCATCTCCGATCCCGGTTCGCGTATCGTCGATGCTGTGCGGCAAGCCGGTCTGCGCGTCATCCCGCTGCCCGGCGCATCGGCTGCCGTGACGGCCCTGTCGGCAAGCGGCCTGCTCAACGATCGCTTCTATTTCATTGGCTTTCTGCCTGCCAAGGCCAGGCAACGGGAAACGGAACTCCAAGCCTTGCGCGCAGTGCCGGCCACGCTGGTGTTTTACGAAGCACCGCATCGTATCGAGGAAACGGTAATTGCGCTGGCACAGGCATTCGAACCGACGCGCCAGGTCGTGTTTGCGCGTGAGCTGACCAAGCTGTTCGAGGAAATCCATCGTTGTCCGCTGGGAGAAGCGGAGGCGTGGCTAAAAGCCAATGCCGACCGGCAGAAAGGCGAATTCGTGCTGCTGCTCGAGGGGGCGCCGTCATCGGATGAACAAGCGGAGCAGGCTACCCGCATTCTGCGCATCCTGCTTGAAGACTGTTCCGTAAGCCAGGCCGCAGCACTGGCAGCAAAGATTACGGGGCAAAAGAAAAATGCCTTGTATCAGCAGGCACTCAGCCTGCAGCAGCAAAACGGCGAAGACTGAGGCTTCTCGATATCCCGCCGCTTACTGCGTCGCCAGTTGCTGGGCTTCATGGGAAGACAGGACTTCCAGCTCCACGCGCGCCAGTCCCTTATGGGAAAAACCCAGCGCCTTGGCTGCGCCTTGCGACAGATCGATGATACGGCTATGCAGGTGGGGGCCGCGGTCATTGATACGAACAATGACCGCCTTGCCGTTAGCGAGATTGGTGACGCGCACCCAGGTTTGAAAAGGAAGCGTTCGATGGGCAGCGGTCATCGCGTGCATGTCGAAAGCTTCGCCGGAGGCGGTTTTCTTGCCGTGAAAGCGCTTGCCATACCAGCTGCTTAATCCCTGCTGCTTTTGCGGAACGGGTTCTTTCCACTTATCCGGAGAAAGGGCTTGCCGCACTTTGTCCGCACTGCGCCTGATCGCACTGGCAGGCTTGGCCTCTTGCTCTGGCTCTGGCGCTGCGGTGGACGCCTCGCTTCCGCTGCGTGCCTGCAACGGCATCATTAACGAGGCCAGGCCGAAGGCAATCACGGAGCGGCGTTTCACAACTGTCGCTCCAGCACGCTAAGTCTGCACCAGTTTCTGGTGACGCCGGATGCTCATCAGCATGCCGGCCGCTAGCCCCAGCGTGACAAACGCGGTACCGCCATAACTCATGAAGGGCAAGGGTACGCCCACCACTGGCAGAATACCGCTGACCATGCCCATGTTGACGAAAGCATAGACGAAGAACATCAGCGTCAGCGCGCCAGCCATCAGGCGGCCGAATACGGTACCGGCGTTGGCGGCAATGGTCAGGCCGCGGCCCAGCAGCATCAGGTACAGTATCAGCAGGATGATATTGCCGATCAGGCCGAATTCCTCCGAATAGACCGCGAAGATGAAGTCGGTGGTACGTTCGGGAATGAACTGCAGATGTGACTGGGTGCCTTGCAGCCAGCCCTTGCCTTCGATGCCGCCGGAACCGATGGCAATCGTGGATTGAATAATATGGAAACCCTTGCCCAACGGATCGGAAGTCGGATCAAGCAAGGTCATCACGCGGCCGCGCTGGTAATCGTGCATCATGTGCCACATCACGGGCAGGCTGGCTGCACCGGCGATGCCCAAGGTTGCCAGCACTTTCCAGGGCAAGCCTGCCAGGAAAATCACGCAGAACCCGGACGCCAGCACCAGCAGGGAGGTCCCCAAGTCAGGCTGCTTCAGGATAAATGCCACAGGCACCATGAGAATAATGGTTGCCACGATGAATTGCCGCCACCCCAGCTTGCCCTCGTGCTTCTGGAAATACCATGCCAGCATCAATGGCAGCGAGATTTTGATCAGTTCCGATGGCTGGATCACGATGCCCACATCCACCCAGCGCCGCGCGCCGTTTCGTATCAGGCCGAAAGCCGCCACCGCCGCCAGCAGAATGAGGCCCAGCGTGTATAGCGGCACGGCCAGCCGCATCAAGACCGGAGGCGGCATCAGAGCCGTCACCCACATCACGATGAAGGCGAGGATGGTATTTCTTAAATGATCTTCCAGTCGCCCCGGGAAATCGATACCGGCCGAATACATGGTCACGATACTGGCCGACAGGATCAGAAAAATGATCAGCGCCAGCGGACCGTCAAAGACCAGCACGTACTGCTTCAACAGGGAGCCCAGGCCTGGCACCGGCCGACGCTCCAATGCCCTTGTATTCATGGCTGTTCTTCCTCTTTCTTGGCTGGCAATGCAGGCGCCCGCCCGGTCTCGCCAGCCTGGATATCACTCGTGGAAACCGCTTGGACAGGCGTACCGACAACCGGCACCGGAGCATCCGGCTTGGGAGCGTGCGGCTTGGGTGAGGACGATTTCAGTG
>JAEZLB010000324.1 GCA_023435945.1 Pseudomonadota bacterium
CCATTTGTCAGACTTAATGCTCATGTTTTTCCATTCCCGTATCTGCGCGGTCCTGCACCCGGGTGCGAGTGCACTTCCTTGTCCGGCTTGTTTCCAATGGTGTAGGATTTTACGCGAAATAAGGGCAGCGCCGCCATGCGCCACCTATCGCTGTTGAAAATACTTCCCTTAATCTCTGACCGAGCGGGATTCCCGTCCTGAATCGGTGTGCGCTTTATGCAACGACGAAGGCGCCAGGCAGCTTGCCATCGTCGCTGGCCGGCAGCGGCAGGCCTGTGCCGATGAATCATGCCTCGACCAGAAAAGTTGCTTCGGAATTGCCCTTCCTCTGTTAAATTCCCGCTTTGCGACAGAAGCGATGAAAGGCAAGAATAGTGATATACGAAGGTAGCTGTTTTATGTGGGGCCGTTCATTTTGAACTGGGATCTGAACCGAAGGCGGCCACGAACTGCCACTGCCGGATGTGCCAGAAGCAGCATGGCGCGGCCGTCGCCACGTATGTCAGCATTCCCCGGAGCGATTTGAAATATGTCTGCGGAGAGGAATTACTTACCTCTTACCCTTCGCCGGAAAAAATTATCAGGAAATTCTGCAGCATTTGCGGCTCCAACATCGAGTGGAGCGGCAGCGCGCATTTCCCGGACTGGGCATCCTTGCCGCTGGCGGCGCTGGACACGCCCTTCATTCCGCACGATGTGAAGGATATTCACCTGCAGTCACGCGCTTGCTGGCTGCAGAATTGTGGAGCATTGACCCGCTTCATGCCGGCGACGCGCCGTCAACTCCATGAGTCGTTCAGGCGGGTGAATTCGGGCTCGCCTCCTGCCTGCCAGCATCCGGCGGCACCACCTCGGGAACCGGGGTTTCCCCTTCCACCGGCACTTCTGCATTGGGGGACACCTGCAGCATGGGTTCGGTGCCGGTCAGTGCCACATAGTCGCTCTTCTCGGCCGGAGGGACCGGCGGAGCTGCGCGTATACGCCGAACCGTGATATAGGCCAGCAAGCCCAGCACCAAGGCGAAGTACAGCATCAGGCTGCCTGCCCCCGCGACATCCATCAGCCAGCCTGACAGCGCAGGACTGACGGCCGCACCGATTCCATGCACCAGCAGCAGCCCCCCGGTAATCTCCAGTACCCGCGAAGCATCGATCAAATCATTGACGTGGGCCACGCTCAGGCCGTATAGCGTGAACATGAAACCGCCATAAAAGAAAGCGGACAAGATCAGCGCCGTTTCCGACACATACGACAGCAAATAACTCAGGACAGCCATGACCGCACTGATGATGCAGACCCATAACAGCACGTAGCGCCTGTCGTGCCTGTCCGAATACACGCCCACCGGCCACTGGAATACCGCACCTCCCAGAATGGCGGCGGCCATGAAATTGGCCACGCCTGCCGTGGACAATCCCACGCCCTGCGCATACACCGCCCCCATGCCATAGAAAGCGCCATATAACAGGCCGGAAGCCAGAGCCCCCGTCATGCCCAGCGGCGAGATGCGATACAGTGCCCTGATACTCAGGCGTGGCGGCTCGACGGTTGCCGGCTGCTCTACCGGCGTCAGGGTGATAGGCAAAAGCGCAAAGGAGAACAATACCGACACCAGCGCAAAGGCCAGGAAACCATCCGCGCCATCTATCACGATCAGGAATTGTCCCGCTGCCATGGCGACAAAGTTAACCATGAGGTAAAGCGCGATGACCTTGCCACGCTGCTGGCTGGGCGCGATGGTGTTCAGCCAGCTTTCTATGACCAGGTAAAGACCGACCAGGCATACACCGCTCACCAGTCGCAAGACCGCCCAGAACCAGGGATCGATCCAGAAAGCGTGCAGAATCGGCATGGTGGATGCCAGCGATGCCATGGCAGCGAAGGCCCGGATGTGTCCGACACGCTGGATGATAAAGGGGCAGAAATAGGTGCCGACGATATAGCCTACAAAATAGGCAGACATGATGAGGCCGATCACCGTGCCTGAGAAGCCCGCAAGGCTTGCACGTAGCCCCAATATTGAGAACAACAGGCCGATACCGGCCACCAACAGGCCGGTACCGGTAAGCAGGGAAGAAAGAGGAATCAGTAATGCTTGCATGCACCGCGCCTTGTTGAATCAATATCAGCAGGAAGGAGACCTGACTGGAGGAACGTCACAGTGTACATGGCTTGAGAGTCTTCTACCCGCCAACCATTTGCCGCATGCGCCGCCTGAGATCACGTTCTTTGCGTTGTTCTTCATTCCAGTCATCGCGTATGCCGCGACACAAGGCAATCCCCATCAACCCACTGACGCCCATGAACGGCAGTGCGAAGACGATGGTCGCGGCCTGTACCACTTCCAGCCCATCTGCCAGTAACAGACTGAGAGCAATGCCAGCCATCAGCACGCCCCACATGATCATGATCTTTGCGGAGGGATCGGGATTGCCGCCGGTGCTCATCATCCCCAGCACCCGCGTCGCGGAATCGCCGGAAGTGACGAAGAAGGGGAATACCGGGATGATCGCAAGCCCCGACATCAGAAGCCCCAGGGGCATGGCATCGAACATGACGAATAACGCGGTCGACATATCTTCCCTCGCTGCGTGCGCGATAGGCACGCCGTGCCATATTTCCATGTTCAGCACAGTACCGCCGAATTCGGAAAACCAGATAAAGGCGGCGAACGAAGGTACCAGCACGGTGCCGACGATGAATTCGTATATGGTGCGTCCACGCGATACCCGCGCAATAAACAGGTCGGCAAAAGGCGACCGGGAAATCCACCAGGCCCAGTAAAAAATCGTCCAGCCATCCACCCACTCGCTTTCCCGAAACGGCAGCAGGTGCAATGTCGCGGACCCTATCCGCCGGAGCCTCCCGGTCGTATTCGGCAATACAAAGCAAAAGCGGCACCCTGATACGTCCCGCCAGTTTGCCGGGCTTGGAACGCCTCATTGCAAACACTACGCGTGGCGCCACGTCGTTACGCCAGCTTGTGCCTTGCATTGCAGCAATCAGATCGGGGCTTGGTCCGAAACGATGACCGCCAATTCGCCTCGCTTGCCCACCGCAGAAATATAGGCTGGCTCTCTGCCACGCCAACGACGTGCCCGCCGCCAAGCGAAGTACGCCAGATAGCTATTTGTTCCGGATCAATTTCCGGCATATTCCGCGCAGCACGAATGGCAGCGCGGACATCGTCGATCTGGCCCTGCAGGGTCAGGAACCGGCGAGGCTATCCGGCACTTTCACAGAAATGCCGGTCATCGAAGGTGAAAGCTGCCATACCGGCCTGCGCACAGTAAGCCTTGCCAGGGCTGATACCGGCCGGCATGCCGGCAGATATCAATAACCGGCACACCGTATCCCCTCGGAATCAGAATCCACTTTCCTCCAAGTCATGCGACTCCCCTCCTTTCCACGGTTCCCTTGGCCGCCCCTATGCTGTCATGAAGCAAATTTATGTGCGCATGCCTACCTAACAAAGGGAGTTTTTTCTCATAAGGCTTGTCGTATGACGCAATGGTCATCATTCGGAAACTATCCACCTCGGGAGCATGCCATGTCAGAGAAAATGAAAGCCGCCGTCGTTCATGAGTTCGGAAAACCTCTGGTTATCGAAGAGGTTGATGTACCGGAAGTTCCCGCCGGACGAATACTGGTGAAGATAATTGCGTCCGGTGTCTGTCACACGGATTTGCATGCCGCTGACGGCGACTGGCCGGTCAAGCCCACCCTTCCGTTTATTCCCGGTCATGAAGGAGTTGGTTATGTCGCCAAAGTCGGGCCGGGCGTGAAGATGCTGAAAGAAGGCGATCGCGTCGGCGTACCCTGGCTTTATACGGCATGCGGCCACTGTGAGTATTGCATCACAGGCTGGGAAACCTTGTGCGACGAACAGAAGAACACGGGCTACAGTGTCAACGGTGCTTATGCGGAATATGTCGTGGCTGACCCCGCTTACGTCGGCAGGCTGCCCGACACCCTGGAATTCGCCCCAGCCGCTCCGGTGCTGTGCGCGGGCGTTACGGTCTACAAGGGCCTGAAGGTACTGGACTGCAAGGCTGGGGATTGGGTGGTCGTCTCCGGCATAGGCGGGCTGGGACACATGGCCGTGCAATATGCGAAGGCCATGGGCTTTCATGTCATCGCTGTCGATATCGCCGATGAGAAGCTCAGCTTTGTTCCAGCCTCGGCGCGGACATGGTGATCAATGCCGCCCATGAAGACCCGGTCAAGGCAGTACAATCGGCTGTGCGCGGCGCACAGGGCGTACTGGTTACGGCGGTATCGCGGACGGCCTTTTCGCAGGCAGTGGACATGCTGCACAAGCGCGGGACCATGTCGCTGGTAGGCCTGCCCCCCGGCTCATTCGACCTGTCGATTTTCGATATCGTGCTCAATGCCAAGACCGTACGCGGCTCCATCGTCGGTACCCGCAAGGACCTGGAAGAGTCGCTGATGTTTGCCGGTGAAGGTAAAGTAGCGGCGCATTATTCGACTGACCGCCTTGAAAACATCAATGA
>JAEZLB010000372.1 GCA_023435945.1 Pseudomonadota bacterium
CAGCCATGTGGCCACTGAAGCGGGGGGAGAGGCATCGTCGACTGCGATTCGCGCACTTATCAAGCAATTAATTGGAAAGGAGGATACCAAGAACCCACTGTCCGATAGCAAAATTGCAGATATGCTGGGCGAACAGGGAATGGTAGTAGCGCGCCGCACTGTGGCAAAGTACCGGGAAGCTCTGCGCATTCCACCTGTCAATCTGCGTAAATCGCTGTAGGTCTGCGGGTGCTTGGGAACATACTGTTCTGATAAGCGAGGGTTGTTTTACCAATCATGGTAGGCAACAGCACCTATAGGAGCGTTGTATGAACTTGACAATCAGCGGTAACCATCTGGAACTCACTCCGGCCATACGTGAGTATGTGTATAACAAACTGGAGCGCATCACCCGTCATTTCGACCACGTCATTAACGTAACGGTCATTCTGGGCGTGGAACAATTGGGCGATAAAACCAAACGCCAGCGCGCTGAAGTGAATTTAAATCTCAAAGGAAGAACACTGCACGTTGAGAGTTTTGCGCAAGACATGTATGCCGCTATTGATACGCTGATTGACAAGGTGGATCGCCAAGTATTGCGATACAAGGAGCAGCTGCAAAACCACCAGCATGAGCCACTAAAGAAAGCCCTCACTGAACTGCCTGCCGAAGGCTCTCCGGCCCAAACCTCCTGAAAATGACAAAGGCGCCTAAAGCGCCTTTTTTATTTCTCCTAGATTTCCCCCACCATGAACAACCGACGATGCTCCCGCATCGCATAACGATCGGTCATACCAGCAATATAGTCCGCCACCTTGCGTGCCTGGGCCGCCATGTTTTCAAGCTGCTCTCCTTCAGCAACCTGATAATTGGGAGGCAGCAGGCGAGGCTCTTCCATAAAAGCCTGGAACAACTCGACAATAATACGGCGTGCCTTGCTGGTCATGCGGTTGACCTGGTAATGCTGATAAAGGTTACGCCGCAGGAATTGCTTGAGCAAAACAGCCTCGCTGCGCATCGCATCGGAGAAGGTAACCAAGGCTGGCGCTTCCCGTACATCCTCTATGGATTGCGGATTGGCCTGCGCTATCCTTTGCTGCGTGGTTTGGGTCAGATCTATGATCAGCGCGTTGATCATACGACGCACCGTTTCATTGATTGCCCGACGACCGCTGATACCCGGATAGGTTTTCTCTACTTCACGACGATGACGTGCATAAAGGTCGATTTCATCTAATTGCGACTCTATCAGCAAACCTGAACGCAGGCCGTCATCCACATCATGGTTGTTGTACGCGATCTCGTCCGCGAGATTGGCCAACTGCGCCTCCAGGCCTGGGCGCCTGTTTTCCAGGAAGCGCAGGCCCACTTCATCCAACTGTCGCGCATTCGCCTGCGAACAGTGCTTGAGTATGCCTTCGCGCGTTTCGAAGGTCAGATTCAGCCCTTCATGCGCACCGTAGCGCTCTTCCAGATGATCGACCACGCGCAGGCTTTGCAGATTGTGTTCAAAACCGCCATAGTCCTTCATGCACGCGTTCAGTGCATCCTGGCCAGCATGACCAAATGGCGTATGCCCCAGGTCGTGGGCCAGCGAAATTGCCTCTACCAAGTCTTCATTAAGGTAAAGATTGCGCGCGATGGAGCGAGCGATCTGGGCAACTTCGATGCTATGGGTCAGGCGTGTACGGAACAGATCGCCTTCGTGATTGACGAAAACCTGCGTCTTGTATTCCAGCCGGCGAAATGCGGTGGAGTGGATGATACGATCCCGATCTCGCTGGAACTCGGTGCGCATAGCGGCCGCAGTTTCCGGATAACGCCGGCCTCGCGACTGCGAGGACCTGGCGGCATAAGGGGCGAGATGGGATTCCCAGTCCATATTATCCTTTCACCCCGGCAGCCAGCGTTTCGCGCAGAACATCATCTGGCACCGTTGTAATCACCGCAGCGCCCAGGGGTTTCAGCAATATGAAGCGGATCTGTCCCCCTTCATTTTTCTTGTCGATCTGCATGAGCTCCAGCCAGCGCTCCATGCCCAGGTCAGGCGCAACAACCGGCAAGCCAGCCGCTTCAACCAGTACGCGGATGCGATTTCTCATGGTTTCATCGATATAACCTAAACGATGCGACAAATCAGCCGCAAGCGCCATGCCGCAACCCACCGCTTCGCCATGCAGCCAATGTCCATATCCCAGCCCCGCTTCAATAGCGTGACCAAAGGTATGTCCGAAATTCAGAACGGCGCGCAGTCCGCCTTCCTTCTCATCCTGGCGCACTACATCGGCCTTGATTTCGCAGGAGCGCTTCACTGCATACGCAAGCGCTTGCGGATCACGGGCAAGCAATTTGCCGATATTACGCTCTATCCAGTCGAAAAATTCGGCATCGATGATAGCGCCATGCTTGATGACCTCCGCCAAGCCTGCCGACAGCTCACGGTCCGACAGACTATTCAGGGTGGACGTATCGGCAAGGACAGCTTGTGGCTGATAGAAAGCCCCGATCATATTTTTGCCGAGCGGATGATTGATGCCGGTTTTCCCGCCCACAGAAGAGTCCACTTGCGCCAGTAGGGTAGTGGGCACCTGGACAAAGGGAATGCCGCGCATGTAAGACGCTGCTGCATAGCCGGTGAGATCCCCGATCACACCGCCACCCAGCGCAATCAATGTCGTCTTGCGATCACATTTTTCCTGCAGCAACACGTCGAAAATTCGCATCAGGCTGGACCAGTTCTTTTCTTCCTCGCCATCCGGCAACACGATGCTAATCACTTGCTTACCTGCCGCCTCCAGGGTCTTGGTCAGCCGCGCCAGGTAAAGCGGAGCAACCACGGTGTTGGTAACAATAGCAACACGTCGTCCCGATACCACTTCACCTACCTTAACGGCATCCTCCAGCAAACCCTCCCCGATCAGAATCGGGTAAGCACGCTCACCAAGGTCAACGGATAACTGGATTGGAGAATAGTTCGATGTAGGCATTACGGCGGATGATGAATCGTTGAGAAAACTGGTAGAAGCTGGGCAGATGCCCTGCTTGCTTTCCAATTGGACCAGTATCGATTGTACGATGCCTTGGATATTCGGACGGCCGGTTTCCACAACAATATCAGCCACTTCCTGGTAATGGGGCTCGCGCTGACTGGCCAGTTCCTCCAGGCGCTTACGCGGGTCGGCAGTTTGCAACAGGGGCCTGTTCCTGTCGTGAGACGTACGCTGCAGGATGCTTTGCGTGCTGGCACGCAGATAAATCACGGTACCCCGTGATTTCAGGAATTCTCGGCTCTCCGCATTGAGAATGGCTCCGCCTCCCGTTGCAAGCACAATATTTTCCTGCGCGGTGAGATCGCGTATGACATCCGCCTCGCGCTGGCGGAAACTCTGCTCGCCTTCGATTTCAAAAATGACAGGAATAGAAACGCCCGTACGCGCCTCGATTTCGTGGTCGGAATCGATGAAACGCTTGTTTAGCTTTTTGGCGAGGACTCGGCCGATGGTGGCTTTGCCTGATCCCATCAGGCCAACGAGGAAGATATTTCCGGACACGTTTGCAAGATCTTTCCCGGGCCCGCGTTCGGGCCCGGAGATTGAAATTGCTTGAGGTTACCTCAGTTGAACGCTGTCATCAATAATTTTAGGGGTAAGGAAAATGATCAACTCGGTTTTGTCATCGGTACGGCCACGGGTCTTGAATAACCAGCCCAGCCCAGGAA
>JAEZLB010000023.1 GCA_023435945.1 Pseudomonadota bacterium
TCACAGGTTTGCATAATCGCCGTGTCTTTGAAGAGAAGCTGAAAGACGAATTTGAACGTGCACGCCGATACAATATGCCACTCTCGTTGTTGATGCTGGACGCGGATCGTTTCAAGGAGTTTAACGACACCTGCGGTCATCCGGCAGGGGATAACCTGCTGAAGGAAATCGCGCTGATATTAAAGAGTAATGCACGCGCCAACGATATTGTTGCGCGTTACGGCGGTGACGAATTCGCAGTGATTCTGCCCAATACCGACAGCGATGTTGCCTTGCATCTGGCGGAGCGTCTGCGTCGGTCCGCTAAGGCTTTATGTCACCCAGAGCAGTCTATTACCATCAGCGTGGGGGTTGCTGCATTGAAGTCGACCATGCTCGATCCGCATAGCTTGCTCGCTGCAGCCGATAGAGCCTTGTATGATGCCAAGCGCAAGGGGCGTAATCAGGTGTCCCGCACCATCGACCTGCATGCATGAGGCCGTAGTGTCTTTGCGTTCTGCTTGCCTTCATTTACCTCAAATAGTTTGATCGTCATGCATCCTCGCAAAGGACAAAGGCATTGTCCTCCGTCACCGGCTGGGCGCTGGTCGATATGCTGCAGGGGAGGCAGAAAGAGCGCTCAGATGGGTGTTCGCCCTTCCTGCGTGGTAAGTGGTGTGCCGCGTTCATTCCTTTTGCGAGAATTGCAGCGCGTCAGCCCTTCTATTGATGTCCATGCCGAAGAAAAGTCGCCTGCTGTTGCGTAGCCAGGCGATGCCTTGAAGGACGCAGCGTATAGCCCAGTTATTTTTGTGCCGCAGGCGTTCCAGTATCCACATATGGCTTTGCTTTTCCCATCCGCGCAGTACTGTATTGATGGCAGAATCGGCACGGACCAGCATGCGAAAGCGGGAGCGGTAAAGCACGATATGAGAGAGGTCGCGCTGTACTCCCAGCAGTCGGTACTTATATTCTTCGTGGCCCCACATGAAATGGAATTCGGTACCGCCGCGAGTAATGCATTCGCAAATGGTCCGGTAGCAGCACCACATGCCGAGACCGTAGGTGTTGTATTGCGGATCGTGGCCGATCACGCGTAAATGGTAATGGCTGCCGATACGATAACAGATGGCACCTGCACGCACTTTTCCCTCAATGCTGATCAGCCCAATCAGACCACATCGTTTAGCAAAGGCGATGATACGTTCGGCTTCTGTTTTGTCGATGGCGGATATCCTGCTTTTCCCCGCCATGCGTGCATGATTAAGAGCGATGATTTCCTTTAATTGTGTATCGCTGATGTCAGGGGCTTCCAGCACCTGGAACTGGAAAGAGTCATAACGCCGCTGCAGGCGATTGCCATTCTGATTCAGTGTTTTTCGCGTAGATTTCCCAAGTTTTTCATAATACGCCTGAACCGTTTGTGGCAGCGGCATGCTGATGTCATTGGTACAAAGAAAACGCTGGAATGGGTAAGGCAGGGTATTTGGTGTCGCATCGATCGCGTGCAGGGAAACCGTATCCACCTCCGGATATTTTTCGAACATGGTCCGCGCAAATCGTGCTATTGCCTCGTCATTGAGGCGCATTTGTTCGTTGAGAACCCGCACTGCATGCTTCTTTTTGCGATAGAGGAGTATGTCTTCTATCCCTTTTTCGCTACTGGCTACATAGGTACAGGCTTGCTGCAGCCCTCCATAAAGATCGAAGTGAGCAAATGAGGCATACATGCTTCCGTAAAGCTGTTCCAGTTTGCCTGCCGCAAAGGTGGGAATTGCATTTTCGTAGCAGGCTGTCGCAATGGGGAATTTCTCCATGTGGTTTTCGTTCGAATGTCAGGATAAAAGCTGAGGGAGATGCGAGGAGGCGAGATCGACGATAAAGAATGTTTAGCTTGAAAGACCTGGCATGCTTATCGTCTTCCTAATATTGAGGGGTGTACAACAAAAGATAATTTTTACATTCTCACAGTATCCGCAGCGTCACCCGCGGCTTTTGATCTTGTTCAGTCTGGCTGCATAATCTTCCGAAGAAATGCCGCGTTAGACTTCCCTTTCAAGAGCCGTTAAACTTGTAGTCTTTTTGAAGCACTTTCCATGGCCACTTCCTCCGACGCCTCCACGGCCGACAATGCACCAGCGGGTGTCTCCGCTGCCTCCGAATCCGGGCGGGTTTCCCCTGAAACGATAGCCAGGGAAGTGGCGCGCCGGCGCACTTTTGCCATCATTTCCCATCCTGATGCCGGTAAGACCACGTTGACTGAAAAGCTGTTGCTGTTTTCAGGTGCCATTCAGCTGGCCGGTACGGTCAAAGGGCGCAAGAGTGGGCGCCATGCAACGTCTGACTGGATGGATATCGAGAAACAGCGTGGCATTTCCGTGGCGAGCTCGGTCATGCAGTTCGACTATCGCGACCACGTAGTGAATTTGCTCGATACGCCAGGCCACCAGGATTTTTCCGAAGATACCTATCGTGTGCTGACAGCGGTCGATTCCGCGTTGATGGTGATCGACGCCGGCAAAGGTGTGGAAGAGCAGACCATCAAGCTGCTGAATGTCTGCCGCATGCGCAATACGCCTATCATCACTTTCATGAACAAGTTTGATAGGGAAACGCGCGATCCGCTCGAATTGCTCGATGAAGTGGAATCGGTGCTGAAAATGCAATGTGCGCCGGTAACCTGGCCCATAGGCATGGGCAAGCGCTTCCGCGGTGTCTACCATCTGCTACGCGATGAGATTCTGTTGTTTGCCCCGGGTAATGAGCGTGCAGACCAGACTTTTGAAGTCATCAAGGGTATCGACAATCCCAAGCTTCATGAAATGTTCCCGATGGAGATGGAGCAGTTGAAGATGGAAGTGGAACTCGTGCATGGCGCCTCGCATCCATTCAGCCTGGAGGACTTCCTGGCGGGTGTTCAGACGCCGGTATTTTTCGGTTCTGCCATCAACAACTTCGGTGTGCGCGAAATCCTCGATGCCTTGCTCGACTGGGCGCAACCGCCACGTCCGCGCGATGCATCGGTACGGATGGTGAATTCCAACGAGCCAGCCTTCTCAGGGTTTGTGTTCAAGATCCAGGCCAACATGGACCCCGCGCATCGCGACCGCATCGCTTTTCTGCGCGTGTGTTCCGGCCGCTTCGTGCGCGGTATGAAGATCAAGCATTTGCGCTTGAATCGCGAGATCAAGGTGTCGAATGTGGTGACCTTCATGGCATCCTCGCGCGAGCAGGTGGAAGAGGCTTATGCAGGCGACATCATCGGCTTGCCCAACCATGGCAACATGCAGATCGGTGACAGCTTCTCCGAAGGGGAGATGCTGCAATTTACTGGCATTCCCTTCTTCGCACCGGATTTCTTCCGTAGCGTGCGCATACGCAATCCGCTCAAGATCAAGCAACTGCACAAGGGCTTGCAGCAGTTGGGGGAAGAGGGTGCCGTGCAGGTCTTCAAGCCGGTGGTTGGCAGTGACCTGATTCTGGGGGCGGTTGGTGTGCTTCAGTTTGAAGTGGTCGCCAGCCGTTTGCTTAATGAATACGGTGTAGATGCCGTATTCGAAGGCACCAGCATCAATACCGCACGCTGGAAAAGTTGCGACGACAAGAAAATGCTGGCAGATTTCGAGAAATCGTCGGCTGGCCAGCATCTCGCTATCGATGCTGCCGGCAATCTGGCTTATCTCGCAACATCCTCAGTGAATCTGAGGCTCACCCAGGAGCGCTGGCCGCAGGTGGTGTTCCATGCCACACGCGAGCATGCGGCCAAGCTGGATTAAAGCCTGAGAGGTTTGCTGTAAGGCGGGCAAGGGGGATGGAGCGCAGAGGGCTGAGGCTCGATGCGCTAACCCTCTGGTTCAGGCACCTATCCAGGGCAAGCCGGCCTTGCACCAGCCATTCACCGTTTTGCGGTGTCCGTGCTGGTCCTTTTCTCCTTCGAAGCCTTCCAGGATATCGAAACAATGACGATATCCATGTGCGGTGGCGGCCGTGGCCGCATGACGGGATCGTACGCCCGAACGGCACAGGAAAAGCAGCACGTCATCGGTAGCGGCGATTTGCTGTAACTGAGGGAGGAAGTCTGGATTGGGCGTCCCGCCCGGATAAAGATTCCATTGCACGGCGCCGTGCTGCTCCGGGGCGATGGCAACGCGTCCCACCCAGTCGCGTTCGGCGGTTGTACGCACATCGATCAGTTTGACGCGTGGGTTGGACTGAATCAGTGCGTAAGCCTCTTGTGGGGTGACGGCGCCGCTGTAGACAAGTTGGTTGGCTTGGGCACGTTGGCGAGCCTGATCCAGGATTTCGGTGGAATTGGTCATGGTAAGAGTCCAATAAATCGAATGAAAATTATAAAAGAGTCTTGGAGGCGAAGCTGCACCAAAAACCAGAAAGCTAAGCTGCTGCTGTAACGCACTTTTACAGTGCGTAATTGTTATTTTTCGGCTGGCGTGATCAAATATGGTGCATTGGGAGTATTTTGCACAAATGCAGTGCATTTATCTCTGAGGAGGTTGTGGCCTTTTCCTGCACAAATATAAGGCATTAGCGTAAAGTATTGATTTTTATAAATAAAATTGGCTGGTGTCCTTGCGTTAAATCATGGCATGGAACCTGCTAAGTTTTCCTCAAGTTAAATCCGATAATGGGAGCTTTCTATTTCGGTGCGACGCAATTCAGTTTGAATAATCATTGTTAAATTCCCTCATTAGGAGATTCGCATGGCAAGGACGGCCGCAGAGGTCTTGAAGATGGTAAAAGAAAACGAAGTCAAGTTCGTCGACTTTCGTTTTGCTGATACGCGTGGCAAAGAGCAGCACGTAACCGTGCCTGTTTCCCATTTTGATGCTGATAAGTTCGAAAGTGGACACGCTTTTGACGGCTCCTCCATCGCTGGCTGGAAGGGTATTGAAGCATCCGACATGTTGTTGATGCCCGATCCGAACACCGCTAACATCGACCCGTTCATGGAAGAAACCACGCTGTTCATGCAGTGTGACGTGGTGGAGCCTTCCGATGGCAAGGGCTATGACCGTGACCCACGCTCCATCGCCAAGCGTGCAGAAGCCTATCTGAAATCCTCCGGCCTGGGCGACACCGCCTATTTCGGCCCGGAACCCGAGTTCTTCATTTTCGATAATATCCGCTGGCAAGTGGATATGTCCGGCAGCTTCGTGAAGATCGGTTCCGAAGAAGCTTCCTGGAGCACCGGCAAGGAACTCGATGGCGGCAATGCCGGCCATCGTCCGACCGTCAAAGGCGGTTACTTCCCGGTTCCTCCGGTCGATAGCTTCCAGGATATGCGCTCCGAAATGTGCCTGATTCTCGAATCCTTGGGCATCCCCGTTGAAGTGCATCACCATGAAGTGGCAGGCGCTGGTCAGAACGAGATCGGCACCAAGTTCTCCACGCTGGTAGAACGTGCTGACTGGACTCAGACCCTGAAGTACGTGGTCTGGAATGTTGCGCACACCTACGGCAAAACCGCGACCTTCATGCCCAAGCCTATCGTTGGCGACAATGGTTCCGGCATGCACGTGCACCAGTCGATCTGGAAAGACGGCAAGAACCTGTTCGCAGGCGACGGCTATGCCGGCCTGTCCGAGTTCGCGCTGTATTACATCGGCGGCATTATCAAGCATGCTCGGGCGCTGAACGCCATTACCAACCCCGGCACCAACTCCTACAAGCGTCTGGTACCTGGCTTTGAAGCACCGGTGAAACTGGCTTATTCGTCGCGTAACCGTTCGGCTTCCATTCGTATTCCACACGTTGCGAATCCGAAAGGCCGTCGTATCGAAACCCGTTTCCCGGATCCGCTGGCGAACCCGTACCTGTGCTTCGCCGCGCTGATGATGGCAGGTCTGGACGGCGTGCAGAACAAGATCCATCCGGGCGAAGCCGCTTCCAAGGATCTGTACCATCTGCCTCCGGAAGAAGATGCAAAGATCCCGACCGTCTGCTCCTCGCTGGATCAGGCTCTGGAAGCCCTGGACAAGGATCGCGAGTTCCTGACCCGCGGCGGCGTGTTCAGCGACACCATGATCGATGCCTACATCGAACTGAAGATGCAAGAAGTGCAGCGTTTCCGCATGACGACGCATCCGGTCGAATTCGACATGTACTACTCGCTGTAATCCAGTGAGTGACAAGGCGGGTAAGCCAGGCTTCCCGCCTTTTTTGTTTAAGCGCGACAGATGCTTGTTGCAAGAAGCTTGCTGCTTGGTAAAGCCTGGTTTCTTATCTTAAACTAAGCTTTCAGCTCCCTTCAGCTTGATGGTTTAAGAAAGAAATCCATGAAATTGCAACTCGCAGTTATTTCTCTGTTTGCCCTGCTGAGTATGACTGCTTATGCACAGGAGGCTGTTTATCTGTGTGTAAGTAGCGACGGTACGCGGGAGTATACGAATACCGGTGATACCAAAGGCTGCAAAAAAGTCGATATGGATGGTATTACCGTGGTGCCTGCGCCAAAACGCGTCACGCAAGCGGCAACTGCGCCGGCTGCGACGGCTGCGACGGCTGCGACGGCCAAACCTGCTGCCATGCCCGCAGCCTTTCCGCGCGTGGATAGTAACCGGCAGCAATTGATGGATCAGGAGCGGCGTCAGATTCTGCAGAACGAAATGAAAGCAGAAGAGCGCAAGCTGCTTCTGTTGCGGCAGGAATACAATAACGGTGCAGCTGCAAAGCAGGCGGGCGAGCAGAATGATGGACAGTATCAGCAACGGGTGACACTTCTGAAGGAAGACATCAACCGTGCCGAGAAAAATATCGAAGCCTTGAAACGCGAATTGGGCAATCTGCGCTGACCGA
>JAEZLB010000034.1 GCA_023435945.1 Pseudomonadota bacterium
GCCGCCCTGCTGCCCAATCCGCGCGTTTATGGGCGTAACTTGTATTCACCGTACATGACCAGGCGTGCGGACCTCATTCTGCGACGCATGAATGCCGCTGCTCTGCCTTGATAGCTGGCCGGGAAAGGTGCGTTTTACAACGCGGCAAGATGTATCGCAAAACGTGTAGAAATCCCGTCATGGCGGCTTGCTTGCATTTGCCGTTATCAGTACACTTGCGCTGTTTTCATTAGTGGAGACCCGACTTGGGTAGTCCTTGTAAAAACCTGTTCGTCGTCAGCCAACGACCAAGTGGCGAGTCTGCGCGTTAATCATTTCCTCTCATGCGCCGTTCGCCTCTTATGGGCGGGTAGGCGCAGTCCGGCCGTTTCACACTGCGTTTTCCCATAATTGTCGATTGCAGAATTGCTTCTGCAGGGCTAGTTATGCCATTTGCGCCGGCATGCGTGTGGGCGCAAATGACATGGCCAGGAGTGCACATGATTAATGTATTCGTCTTGCGCAATGGTCGCCTGAGCCAGGCACACATTGAAAGCCGCGATGACCTTGAGCGCTTGGAACCGGTCTGGATCGATCTGCGGGATCCGGACGATGAAGAGCGCAGCTGGGTCAAGAGCATGTACGACGTGACGCTCCCGGATGAAGACGAAGTCAAGGATATCGAGGCCTCGGCACGTTACTACGAGGCGGCTAACGGCGACCTGCATCTGCGCACCGATTTTTTGCTGGAAGAGGATGATGAGCAGGCGCGTGTGATTACCGTGGCCTTCATCCTTGCCAAGAATATCCTTTTCTCCGTGCACAGCGATGATTTGCCGATTTTTCGCCTGGTGCGCATGCGAGCACGTTCGCGTCCCGGGTCCATCACCGATTACAAGGATGTGCTGCTGGATTTGTATTCCACCGATACCGAGTATTCGGCAGATACGCTGGAAGGTATCTATGACCGCTTGGAGAAGGTCAGTCACGCGGTGCTGCAGAAGGAATTACGCGACGACGATGCGGCCGCTGCACTGAATGCGATTGCGCGCGAGGAAGACTTGAATGGCCGCATACGCCGCAACATGATGGATACGCGCCGCGCGGTGAGCTACCTGATGCGCGGCAAGCTGCTGAACTCGGAACAGTTCGAGGAGGCGCGCCAGATTCTGCGCGATATCGAGTCGCTGGACGGCCATACTGCCTTCTTGTTCGATAAGATCAACTTCCTGATGGATGCCACCGTCGGTTTCATCAACATCAACCAGAGCAATGTGATCAAGATCTTCTCGGTAGCCTCGGTCGTGTTCCTGCCGCCTACGGTGATCGCAAGTATCTATGGCATGAACTTCCGCCTGATGCCGGAACTGGACTGGATGCTGGGTTATCCGTTTGCGCTGGGCCTGATGGTGGCGAGTGCAATTACACCGCTCTGGTATTTCCGCCGGCGCGGCTGGCTGCGTTAATAAAAAGCCCGGTTTATTCAACCGGGCTTTTTTCATGCGTGGGATAGTTATGCGATGTGGGCAAAAGCACGGCGTGCCGCTTCCACCGTGGCTTCGATAATCGCATCGTCATGGCGTGCCGACACGAAACCCGCTTCGAAAGCGGAAGGCGCGAGATAGACGCCCTCATCCAGTATCGCATGGAAGAAGGTATTAAATTTATCCTTGTCGCACTTCATCATCTCCGCATAACTACCAGGGATCTGCGCGGCGAAATAAATGCCGAACATGCCGCCGACGGAATCGGCGCTGAATGGCACGTTTGCCTCTTTGGCCACCGCAGTCAGGCCATCCACCAGTTTCCTGGTCTGAGCCGTCAGGTTGTCGTAAAAGCCGGGCACCTGGATCAGCTTCAGCGTTGTCATGCCAGCTGCGACCGCAACCGGGTTGCCGGACAAGGTGCCAGCCTGGTACACGCCGCCAATGGGCGCCAGATGCTGCATGATGTCCTTGCGGCCGCCGAATGCGGCAACCGGCATGCCGCCGCCTATCACCTTGCCCAGTGTGGTCAGATCCGGCGTGATCTGGTACATGGCCTGTGCGCCGCCCAGGCCTACACGGAAGCCGCACATGACTTCATCGAAAATCAGCAGCGCACCATGCTGAGTGCACAGCTCCCGCATGGTTTGCAGGAATTCGGGCTTGGCGCGAACCAGGTTCATGTTGCCGGCGACAGGTTCCACGATCACGCAGGCGATCTTGTCGCCTAACTTGGCAAACGTGTCCTTTAGTTGCTGTGCATCGTTATAGTCGAGCACCAGCGTGTGTTTGGCAAAATCTTCCGGTACGCCGGATGAGGTGGGGTTGCCAAAGGTGAGCAAGCCGCTGCCGGCTTTCACCAGCATGGAATCGGCATGGCCGTGATAGCAGCCCTCGAATTTGATCATCAGGTCGCGGCCGGTAGCGCCGCGAGCCAGACGCAGCGCGCTCATCACGGCTTCGGTGCCACTGGACACCAGGCGTATCTGTTCGATGGAAGGCACCAGACGACAAATTTCTTCTGCCATCTCGATTTCGCCTTCAGTAGGCGCGCCGAAGGAAAGTCCGCGAGTGGCGGCGTCATGGACAGCTTTGATGACCTTGGGATGATTATGGCCCACGATCATCGGCCCCCAGGAGCCGATGTAGTCAATATAGCGCTTGCTGTCGGCATCCCACATATAGGGGCCATCGGCACGCGTGATGAAACGCGGTGTGCCGCCGACCGAGCGGAAAGCGCGGACCGGGGAGTTGACGCCACCAGGAGTGCTTTGTTGGGCGCGTGAAAAGAGAGTGTCGTTTTGAGTTGCCATAATTTCTCGAAAAATTGCTAGTTATTGTTTTCCGC
>JAEZLB010000076.1 GCA_023435945.1 Pseudomonadota bacterium
GATCTGATGGGTGCGTCCGGTTTTCAGCTCCGCTTCGAGCAAGGCAAAATTCCCGTTTTTTTTAACCAGGTTAAACACGGTGTGGGATTCCAGCCCATCTTGCTGCACCCGCACCCGACGCTCGCCATCACTGGTATTGTATTTATGCAACTTCAGCTTCACATGCTGACGCGCATTTTTCCAGTCGCCCTGCACCATGGTCAGGTAACGCTTGTCCATGGCTCCTTCGCGGATCTGTTCATGCAAATTCGTCAAGGCCGAGCGTTTTTTTGCCAGAAGCAGAACGCCGGATGTTTCCCTGTCCAGCCTGTGCACCAACTCCAAAAACTTGGCCTGCGGTCGTGCAGCGCGCAATTGTTCAATCACGCCATAACTGACACCGGACCCTCCATGAACCGCAACACCTGCCGGTTTGTTAATCACCAGCAAGGAATTGTCTTCCAGCAAAATCTGGAATTCAGCGCCAGGCACAAAGGAAGTATCCTTCTCCTTCATGCGCAGGGGTGGCACTCGCACCTTGTCCCCTATTTCAAGCCGGTAGGTCTGATCTACCCTCCCCTTATTCACCCTTACCTCTCCTGAACGCAGGATGCGGTAGAGATGACTTTTTGGCACGCCTTTGCAGATTCGCAGCAGAAAATTGTCTATGCGTTGCCCGGCTTCTTCGGCCGAAATGTCAACAAACTGGACTTGACGCAGGGCAGCTTCCGTTGCTGACACACCCCGGGGTGCTGGCTTACCGCCAGAAAATCTCGCTAAGTCCTTCATTTTGAATATATAATCGGTGCGCCGCGCTCGAAAGCGGGCGTAGCACGTGTAAGAATAAAAAGTAGATTCTACACAGGGGCACGTTCATCGGCCTCGCATAGATGCAAATTCGATTGAAAAGATGTGTACGCATCATTCTTTTGCCGATCAGGGTTGCACCGCAGTTGCAATCGGATAGGGCTTGAGAATGCTGGACTGGACTGTTTGGATAACAAGGATATGTCCGGCAAGCCCTGTGATTTCAGAAGCTTGCTGGTTGATGTAGTTGTCGCACGTTTGCCGTTTGTTGATTGAGCGCGTATGAGCTTGGCCACGCCGCTTGTCACTTGGATGTTGCCGCTTTCGGCAGTTTCATGGCTTTTCTGTACAAGCCGCGATAGATCGGCACGTGACGCAAACTATATCCGCGCCCCGTTGAGGCACGCCGCGCCATAGCGCGAGACCGCCTCACATCAAGGCAATTCCCTCCCCCATGCATTCCGCTCCCGCGTACGCCGTATCGGCGGCGACGTACTGCCGCACCAATACAGGGCCTACGGGCCACGGAGCACACAATGAAACGTATGTTGTTCAATGCCACGCAGCAGGAAGAGCTGCGCGTGGCGATTGTCGATGGGCAAAAGCTCATCGATATCGATATTGAAACTGCAGGGCGCGAACAGCGCAAATCCAATATCTACAAGGGTGTCATCACCCGCATCGAACCCTCTCTCGAGGCCTGCTTTGTCAACTACGGCGAAGAGCGTCACGGATTCCTTCCCTTCAAGGAAGTCGCACGCAGCTATTTCCGGGAAGGCGTCGACGTGCGCAATGCTTCCATCAAGGAAGCGCTGCGCGAAGGCCAGGAAATCATCATCCAGGTTGAAAAGGAAGAGCGCGGCAACAAGGGCGCGGCACTGACCTCGTTCGTGTCGCTGGCAGGTCGCTACCTGGTGCTGATGCCCAACAACCCACGCGGCGGCGGCGTTTCGCGCCGGGTGGAAGGCGAGGATCGCCAGGAGCTGCGCGAAACCATGGACAAACTGGACCTGCCTACCGGCATGTCCGTCATCGCCCGCACCGCCGGTATCGGCCGCAGCGTGGAAGAATTGCAGTGGGACCTGAACTACCTGATGCAGTTGTGGCGCGCGATCGAAGGCGCCGGCAAGGAAGGCAACGGCGCTTTCCTGATTTACCAGGAATCCTCGCTGGTGATCCGCGCCATCCGCGATTATTTCCAGCCCGACATCGGCGAAATCCTGATTGACACCGACGACATCTACGAACAGGCCCAGCAGTTCATGAGCCACGTGATGCCGGACATGGTGCACCGCGTCAAACGATACCGCGACGATGTGCCCCTGTTCTCGCGCTTCCAGATCGAACACCAGATCGAAACCGCCTATTCGCGTACCGTGCCGCTGCCATCCGGCGGCGCCATCGTGATCGACCATACCGAAGCACTCGTCTCCATCGACGTCAACTCGGCACGCGCAACCCGCGGCACCGACATCGAAACCACCGCCTTCAACACCAATCTCGAAGCCGCCGATGAAGTAGCCCGCCAGTTGCGCCTGCGCGACCTTGGCGGCCTGATCGTGATCGACTTCATCGACATGGAAAACGCGAAGAACCAGCGCGAGGTGGAAAACCGCCTGAAAGATGCGCTGCATTACGATCGCGCCCGTGTGCAAATGGGCAAGATTTCGCGTTTCGGCCTGATGGAACTGTCGCGCCAGCGCCTGCGCCCCTCGTTGTCCGAAGGCAGCCATGTGACCTGCCCGCGTTGCAACGGCACCGGCCACATCCGCGATACCGAGTCCTCCGCACTGCAAATCCTGCGCATCATCCAGGAAGAAGCGATGAAGGAAAATTCCGC